>NZ_JBNCKS010000042.1:0-64651 GCF_049841635.1 Micromonospora sp. DT44
CTGGCACACCGGCCAACCGGTCATGCGATCCCTGACCGCCTACGACCACTGACCCCTTGGAATCGATCATCTAGTGCACGGAGACGGCCAGGTCCGGGTCGACCGCGCCGAGGGTGGCGCGGGGCACGACCAGGACCATGACCGCCAGCGCCGCGGCCATGCCGCCCGCGATGACGATCGCCATCGGTACGCTCCCCGTCCCGAACAGGCCGGCAAGGGGCGCGGACAGCGCGCCGACGCCGAACTGGACGGCGCCGAGCAGTGCCGCTGCCGTGCCCGCCGCCTCGCTGTGCCGGCTCATGGCCAGCGCGGGCGCGTTCGGCAGGGCCAGACCGGCCGCGGCCAGCACCAGCCACAGCGACGCGAGCAGGGTGCCCAGGCCCCCGATGCCGGTGGCGGCGAACAGCACCAGCAGCAGGCCGGCCACCGTCCCCGCGATCAGGGCCAGGACGAGGATCTGCTGTGGCGTGTAGCGCCGCAGCAGCCGGACGTTGAACTGGGTGGCCCCGATCAGGCCCACCGCGCCGGCGCCGAAGGCCAGGCCGAACTGCTGCTCGTCGAGGCCGTACTCCCGCTGCAGGACGAAGGACGAACCGGAGACGTACGCGAACAGCGACGCCATGGCCAGCCCGGCGACCAGCACCAGACCGACGAAGGCCCGATCGCTCACCAGTCCTCGGTAGTCCCGCAGGGTCGCCGCGACACCACCGCGTCGGCGGCGCGACACGTCGAGGGTCTCCGGCAGCTTCATGGCCGCGACGACGATCAGCAACGCGCCCAGTACGGCCAACGCCGCGAACACGCCGCGCCATTCGGTCCAGCGCAGCAGCCCGCTGCCCAGCGTCGGCGCGAGGACCGGGGCGAGACCCATGACCAGCATCAACCGGGAGAAGATCCGCGCGAACGACGCGCCGCTGAACAGGTCGCGGACGACGGCCGTGGCGACCACGGTGGCGGCGGCGACGCCGAGGCCCTGCAGGACGCGTAGTGCGCCGAGCACCGCGATGTTGGGTGCGACGACGCACAGTACGGACGCCACGATGTGTGCGGCGAGGCCGGCGAGCAGCGGCCGGCGTCGGCCGACCACGTCGGAGACCGGCCCGATCAGCAACTGGCCCAGCGCGAGACCGACCAACGTGCCGGTCAGCGTCAACTGCACGGCGGTCTCGGTGGTCTGCAGGCCGGTCGTGATGGCCGGCAGCGCCGGCAGGTACATATCGATGGTCAGGGGGCCGATGGCGATCAACGCACCGAGCACGAGCACGAGTTGCGCGCGTTGACGGTTGGTCATCAGGTCGCCGGGCAGCGCGTCCGGCCCCGGCGAGGCGTCGTGGCCGATCTTCTCCGACAGCTGCGTCATCATCTCGATCTCGGTGCGCGGGCGGACGTGCCGTCGACGATGGTGACCGGACGGCACGGGCGTGAGTGATCCTCTCGCCCTGCAACGCCATCGGGGCCGGGCACGATTCCCACCGGGCGGAGTCGCCGCGGGTCGGGGAGGGCATCGGGTCCAACGGGGTCGCGATTTTCGCTCAATGCAAATCCCATTTCTGGTCGAGCACCATCAGCCGCAGTCCGACTACGGAGCGCGATATTCGTGTTTCCGTCGCCGTCCACCCGAACGAACCGTCTATTGTGGCCGAACAGTGGAATAGATAAAGCTCAGAGCCGTCAGTCGATCATGTTCACAGATTCCACGAGCGCGCCCATCTACATTCCGCCCTTCCACAGAGAGTTATATGCGGAATGGCCACTACGGATGCGTGAGGCGAGGATGATCGATCAATTGCGAGGGCTTGTTCCCGACAGCTCGGCCGCAGTGGTTCTGGGACTGGTGACCGGGGCGGTGATCGGGCTGGTCCGCGCCTACCTCCGGCACCGCACCCGGCTCCACGCGGAGCGGGAACTGTCCGCACGGACAGCGGCCCGGACGGCGGGCTTGATCACCCTGGTCAGCGGTCGCCACGAGAACATCACGGTCGACGAGCGGGACCGCGACGGGCACCGCGTCGTGGAGCTGCGTGGACCTCGACAGACCAGCGACAAGGAGGCGGCGTGAACCGGAACAGTTCTGCCGCGGCCCGCGCCGCGACCCGCTCGCCCGAACCCACCCCGGCCGAGCTGGAGGCGTCCTTCACGGCCTTCTGCGACGACAACTTCCTGCGGGTCGAGCGCTTCCTGCGCGCCCGCTGCGCCAATCGGGACCTCGTCGACGAGGCGGTCCAGGAGACATTCATCACCACTAGGGCCAAGTGGGCGCAGATCCGCAACTTCGAGAAGCCCCTGGCCTGGGTGCTCAAGACGGCACGGCACAAGCTCCAGGGGCAGCAGAGCCGCCGAACCCGGACCAGCACGACCACGACAAACCTGGACGAGGTACCCCCCGAGTTCCTCACCCAGCCGACCGACCCTCGGGAGGCGGACGAGCTGCTCGTCGCATGGCTGCAGCAACTGCCGCCCCGGCAGGCGGAGGTGTTCGTCCTCTTCTTCGACGGCTGGCGGGACCTCGACATCGCCAAGATGCTGGGTCTCGCCCACACCACCGTTCGCGCCTACAAGCAGCAGGCGCGTCAGCATCTGCAGCGCCTCGCGGAACAGGCCGGTTTCAACAAGCCCACGGGGAGGCCATCGTGAACCTCGACGACGTCCTGGCACTCGCGGCCGAACGTGCTCCCACCCCCCTCGAACGCGCGCGCGCCCGACGCGCCAGCCGGCAGATCCAGCAGGCCTACGCCCACGCGGTGACGGCCGGGCGTGATCTCGTCGTCGACGTCGACCCGCACGACCCGCTGAACGCCGACGCCGACGCCGACGAAGCCGCCCGGATCGCCCGCGCGGCCCAGCTGGCGAAGTTGGGCACCATCACCTGGATCTCCGCCACCGGAGAGATCTCCTGGTCCGACGAGATGTCGCTGATCCTCGGCTGTGCCCCCGGCACGATCCGACCCTCCGCCGATCTGCTCTTCGAGCTGGTCCATCCCGAGGACGCGCACGCCGTTCGTCGGACCATCCACCTGGCGTGGCGGGAGCAGACGGTCAGGGAGACGACGTACCGGGTGGTCCGACCGGACGGGGCGACCAGGTACGTGCACTGCTACATCGAGGTCCTGATCGACCGGTTCGACCGGCCGCACGGCATCATCGGTACCGGTCAGGACGTCACCGACCTGGAGCTGGCCCGCCAGGAGCGGGACCGGCTCGCCCGCCGGTGCGAGACCGCACGCACCGAACTGATCAGCCGCGACCCGGCCACCGGCCTGTTGACCCGCCCGCGCTTCGCCGACGAGGTCGACCGGACCCAACGCGGCGGGTCGGGCGCCCTGCTCGTGGTGGCCGCCGAGCCACTGAACCTACCGACCTCCGGGCACGACCACGCGACCCAGGATCGGCTCGCCGCCGCGATAGCCGGTGTGGTGAAGAACGTCGCCCGCCGGACCGCCGTGTGCGGGCTCGTCGGCCCGGGCGAGTTCGGCGTGCTGCTACAGAACACCACGATGAGGTCGGCCACGACCATCGCGGAGAGCATCATCGACAGCCTGCGCAGTCACGCGTTCGTCGTCGGCCAGGACCGGGAACGGGTACGCCTCGACGCCTGGGGCGGTCTCGTCCGGTACCAGGACGGCGACGACAGCAGCGGCTTCGACCTGCTGGTGGACGCGGAGAGCGCCTGGCGGCAGGCCAAGCGGGAGCAGGTGCCCCTGACCGTGCTGCGACAGCCGGCCCGTCCGGAGGACCGGCAGGAGACCTGCCGGAGCCGAATCCGGGCGGCGGTCGCCGGCAACAGTTTCACGCTCTACGCCCAGCCGATTCTCGACCTCAGCCTCAACCAGATCACCCGTCAGGAGATCCTGCTCCGCGTCCTCGACGGCACGGGCCAGCCGGTACCGCCGTCGGCGTTCCTGGACGTCGCCGAACGGGTCGACGAGATCTGGCCGATAGACCGCTGGGTCATCGACCACACCATGGAGCTGATCGCCCACGGACCACGGACCTCGCACTACCAGGTGAACGTCTCGGGCCGGTCGCTCGGCGATCCGCACCTGTTGGAGCATGTCCACGAGGTCATGCAGCGGCACGCCATCGACCCCTCCCAGGTCACCTTCGAGATCACCGAGACGGCGTTGATCGGCAACCTGACGCAGGCGATCGACTTCGCCTGCGGGATCCGGGACATCGGCTGTCGGCTGGCCCTGGACGACTTCGGCTCCGGATACGGCACGTTCACACACCTGAAGTACTTCCCGATCGACCTGGTGAAGATCGACGGCGACTTCATCAGCAGGATCGAGGAGTCCCGTCCCGACCAGGTGATCGTCCAGTCCTTCGTCGCCATGTGCCGGGGGTTGGGGATCCGGACCGCCGCCGAGTTCGTCCAGAGCGAGGCCACCCTGCGCCTGCTACGCGACTACGGGGTGGACTTCGCCCAGGGCTACGCCGTCGGCAAGCCGACCCCGGTCGGCAACCCGCACCGGGCCCTGCTGGACTCCGCCGAGATCGAGACGGCCGGGCTGGGCGCCGCGTTACGAACGGCGATCGGATGACCGACCGCACCGGCGACCGTCGTGGGCGGATCGGCAGCGCCACCGACCGCCGCGTCGGGGCGCGGCGGCCGGGGCGTGGACGGGCCGGCCCGGGACGTCGAGGCAGGTCCTAGACGACGTCGGCGAGGAGCTGCCGGGCCATGACGATCCGCTGCACCTGGTTGGTGCCCTCGTAGATCTGGGTGATCTTGGCGTCCCGCATCATCCGCTCGACCGGGTAGTCGCGCGTGTAGCCGTAGCCGCCGAGCAACTGCACCGCGTCGGTGGTGATCTCCATGGCGGCGTCGGAGGCGAAGCACTTCGCCGCCGCGCCGAAGTAGGTCAGGTCGGCGTCGCCCCGCTCGGACCTGCCGGCGGCGGCGTACGTGAGCTGCCGGGCCGCCTCCAGCTTCATGCCCATGTCGGCGAGCATGAACTGGATGCCCTGGAACTCGGCGACCGCCTTGCCGAACTGCCGGCGCTCGGCGACGTACCCCTTGGCGTAGTCGAGCGCGCCCTGCGCGATCCCGACGGCCTGCGCGGCGATGGTGACCCGGGTGTGGTCCAGGGTCTTCATGGCGGTG
This sequence comes from Micromonospora sp. DT44, assembly GCF_049841635.1. Classification (NCBI taxonomy): domain Bacteria; kingdom Bacillati; phylum Actinomycetota; class Actinomycetes; order Micromonosporales; family Micromonosporaceae; genus Micromonospora; species Micromonospora sp. DT44. Next base: position 5,105 of record NZ_JBNCKS010000042.1, read on the forward strand.
GCGAAGCCGGTGCCCTCCGCGCCGATCATCCGGTCGGCAGGGATCCGCACGTTGTCGAGGTAGACCTCGCGGGTCGGCGAGCCCTTGATGCCGAGCTTCTTCTCCGGCGCGCCGAAGCTCACGCCCGGGTCGGACTTCTCGACCACGAACGCCGAAATGCCCCGGGAGCGGGCGGCGGGGTCGGTGACGGCGAAGACGGTGTAGAACTCGGACACGCCGGCGTTGGTGATCCACCGCTTCACGCCGTTGAGCACCCAGTGATCCCCGTCACGCACCGCGCGGGTGGTCATCGACGCCGCGTCGCTGCCGGCCTCCGGCTCGGAGAGGCAGTACGAGAAGATGGCATCGCCCGCCGCGACCGGTGTCAGGTAGCGGCGCTTGATGTCGTCGGAGCCGGCCAGCAGCAGCGGCATCGTGCCGAGCTTGTTCACCGCCGGGATCAGTGAGGAGGACGCGCAGGCGCGCGCCACCTCCTCGATCACGATGGCGGTGGCCAGGGCGTCCGCGCCCGCGCCGCCGTACTCCTCGGGGATGTGCGGGGCGTGGAAGTCGGCGGCCCGCAGCGCGTCGTAGGACGCCTTCGGGAACTCCCCGGTCTCGTCGGCCTCGGCGGCATGCGGCGCCACCTTGGCGGCGCAGACCTCCCGGACCGCCTCCCGGATCGCCTCGTGCTCCTCCGGCAACCGGTAGACGTCGAACGACTCCCCTGCGGCCATGTCGGCCCCTCCCCTTCACCGCTATCATGCGCAGTCTGTGGCCTCCCCGGACCGCCGACCGCGCAGACTGAAGGATAGCGACTGCAGTTCAGGTGATGTTACCGGCGCGTAGGTATGGGCATGACGGAGCACCCGCGCCGCTGGGCGATGATGGAAGGCAGACAGTGAGCCACCCCTCCGGTGCCCGCCCAGGCGCCGCAGCAGAATGCGACGCGACGACGCGCCGCCAGTGCGAGCGGAGAAGACAGGCGTGACGATCCCCTACCCCACCATCCAGCCGACCCCCGCCATCGCCGCGGTGACGCCGCCCTCGGGCGCGTCTCGGCCGCGGGTGACGTTCCTGGGGACCGGTTACCTCGGTGCGACGTACGCCATCTGCTACGCCGAGCTGGGCTACGAGGTGCTCGGCTTCGACGTCGACGCGGACAAGATCGCGATGCTGAACGCCGGCGAGGTGCCGATCCACGAGCCCGGCCTGGACGAGCTGCTCAAGCGCAACCTCGCCGCTGGCCGGCTGCGGTTCTCGACCGACATCGCCGAGACCGCCGACTTCGGTGACGTGCACTTCATCTGCGTCGGCACCCCGCAGCGGGCCGACGGAATGGGCGCCGACCTGTCGTACGTCGAGGCGTCGGTGACCGGCCTCGCCCAGCACCTGACCCGCAAGGCGCTCATCGTGGGCAAGTCGACCGTGCCGGTGGGCACCGCCGAGTGGGTCGAGCAGCTCGTCGGCAAGCACACCCCGGACGACCTGGGCGTCGAGGTGGCGTGGAGCCCCGAGTTCCTCCAGGAGGGCTTCGCCGTCGACGACGTGCTGCGACCCAACCGGATCGTGGTCGGCGTCAAGAGCGAGTGGGCCAACGGCATGCTCTACGCCGCGCACAAGGGCGTCTTCGACCTGGCCGCCACCGAGGACCGCGAGGTGCCCCTGGTGGTCACCGACTTCGCCACGGCCGAGCTGGTCAAGGTCGCGGCGAACGCCTTCCTGGCCACCAAGATCTCGTTCATCAACGCCATGGCCGAGGTCTGCGAGGCCAGCGGCGGCGACGTCACCCAGTTGGCCCGGGCCATCGGCTACGACCCCCGCATCGGCAACCGTTTCCTCCAGGCCGGCCTCGGCTTCGGTGGCGCCTGCCTGCCTAAGGACATCCGCGCCTTCCAGGCCCGCGCACAGGAGCTGGGCGCGGGCGAGGCGCTGCGCTTCCTGCACGAGGTCGATCTGATCAACCTGCGTCGCCGGACCCGCGTGCTCCAGCTCGCGGCGGACCTGCTCGGCCGCCGCTCCGGGCCGGCCGGTCCGGACTTCTCCGGCACCCGGATCGCCGTGCTGGGCGCGACCTTCAAGCCCAACACCGACGACGTCCGCGACGCCCCGGCGCTCGCCGTCGCCGCGCTGCTGCAGAAGGCCGGGGCCGACGTCCACGTGTACGACCCGCAGGGCACCGAGAACGCCCGCCGCGCGGTGCCCGAGCTGACCTACGAGCCCGGGATCAACGAGGCGGTCGCCGACGCCGACCTGGTCTGTGTCCTCACCGAGTGGGCGGACTTCCGCAACGCCGACCCGGTCGCCCTGGGCGAGCTGGTCCGCGGCCGCAAGGTCGTCGACGGGCGCAACTGCCTCGACTCGGCACTGTGGACCCAGGCCGGCTGGGAGTACCGGGGCATGGGCCGTCCCTGACGATCCACCACTCACCGGCCGGCCGCAAAGCGCTCCACGCGGCCGGCCGGTGATGTTGTTTGCCCCGGACCCGCCGACAAGTGTCGAAATCCGCGCCAGCTTTGGGCATGCTGCGACAGTGGGAGTCCACAGTGCGGCGGGTGGAGGGGTGTCGTGGCGACCTTTCAATGCTCCTCGTGCGGCCGGGAGATCAAGCCGGCCGTGCACTGCCCCCATTGCGGGGCCGACCAGCCGCAGTGGGTCGAGCATCTGGCGGACATCGAGCGCTCGATCGCGGAGATGAAGAGGCGCGACGCCGCAATCGCCAGCGAGCAGCGGCAGATCGCCGCCAAGATGCAGGCCGCGCTCTTCCAGCGGGACATCCTCGCCCACGCCGGTGAGGAACGGATCAAGCAGGCCACCCGGCCCCGCCGGGTGTTGCGCCGCCGGCCCGGCCGCCGTCCGCCGACGGCCAGCCCCAGCCCCGGCACCGGCACCGGCACCGGCACCGGCGCACCGCCGCCCCGGGTTCCGCGCCAGGGCACGCCGCCCGTCCCGGAGGATCCGCCGCCGCCCCCGCCCCGGCCGTCCTGGCTGGACGCCGACGATCCCGAACACCCGCCGGAGGCGTCCAGCCGGGAGGTGCAGAACATCCCGCTCGGGCTGGGCGCGCTGCTGCTCGCCGTGGCCGCGGTGGTCTTCGCCGCGGTGGCGACCAGCTCGATGGACGCGCTGGCCCGCCTCGGCGTCCTGCTGCTCGCCACCGCGCTGATGCTGCTCGCCCCGCCGGCGCTGGCGCGACGCGGGCTCACCTCCACCGCAGAGACGATCTCGGCGGTGGGTCTGCTGCTCGTGCCGCTGGCCGGCTACGCGCTCTGGGCGGTGGACCGGATCGGCAGCGGCACCTCGGGCGCCGTCTTCGCCGGGTTGATCTTCGCGGCCACCGCCGCCGTGTCCGTCGGCTACGCGGCCTGGACAGGTCTGCGCGCACCCCGCTTCGCGACCGTGGTCGCCGCGCAGCCGGTCCTGCCGCTGCTCGCGTACGACCGGATCACCGGGCCGGGTGGCTGGGCGCTGGTGCTGACCCTGGTGGCCCTGCTCGACCTCTGGTTGGCCCGCTCGCCGATCGTGGTGGAGCGCGCCGTCGGGCAGGACCCGCCGCAGCCGGCCCCGCCGTCGGCGACGCCCCGGCAACGCGACGCCGAGGCCCGACCGGAGGGCGCCCCGGAGGAGGCCGGCGAGGTGGTCGACGTTGGCGCGGGCGCCGACGACACTCCATCCGTCCGCCCGGTGCCCGGACTGCGCGAGCTGACCTGGTCGCTGCACGCGGTGGCCGTCACTGTCGCCCTGGCGTACGCGGTCACCGCGCTGCTGCGGGCACAGGCCGTGCCGACGGCGACCGGCGCCGGGCTGGTGCTGCTGCTGGCCGCCGCCGTCGGGCTGGCCGGCGCGCTGGTGCTGCGCCGCCCACCGCTGCCCGACGTGGCGGCCGGCATCGTCACCCTGGCCGTGATCGGCGCGTTCGGCCGGGTCGCCTCCGTAGCCCTGCCCGGCCAGGCGTTGCTGCTGATCGCGGCGGTGATCACGGCGACCGGCCTCGCGGTACGCGCGATCCCCGAGGCCGCCCGCCGCGGCCCACAGATCGCCTCGGCGGTAGCGCTCACCGTCAGCGGGCTGGTGGTCGCCGGAGGAGCCCTGCGGGCCGGCGTCGCCCCCGTCCGGGCGGCACTGCCCGCCTGGGACGCCGACCTGGACCGGCACGCCGCCGAGCTGGCCGCCGCCGTCGGCCCGACCACGTGGCAGCTCGCCGCCGCCGCGTTTCTGCTCACCATCGCCGCGATGCTGGCCCTGCCACCGGAGATCCGCCGCGAGTTCGCGGTCGCCGGAGCCGCGCTGACGGCGCTCGCCGTGCCGGCGTCGTTCGGCCTCGGTTGGGCGGCCGCCCCCTGGCCGATGGTGGTCACCGCGATCGGTATCGGAGTCATCGGCCTCTCCGCGCGTACCCCCCGGGCCGCCCTGGCCCACGGAGTCGGCGCCGCCGTGGTGGGCCTGTTCGGCGCGGGCGCCGGCCTGTCCCGGCCCGCGCTCACGGCCGCGGTCCTGCTCGCCCTCTTCGCGGCCGGCGCGCTGGTCGCGCTGGCGCCCCGCGTCCGGATCGCCTCGGCCGCCGCCGAGACGGTCACCGACTGGGCCGCCGGAGGCGCGGCCTTCGCGCTGCCCGGCGCGGTGGCCGCGTTCGTGGCCGCCACCGTCCCCGTCGACGAGACCCCCACCCCGGCCAGCCTGCGCGAGGCGACCGTCCCGGTGCTCGCGGCGAGCTTCCTGGCCGTCTGTGTGACCCTCGGGTACGCGGCGATGGTGCAGGTCTCCCAGCGGCGCATCCCGGTGCCTCTGTCGGTCGGCACCGGGATGGGCGCGCTCGTCGTCACCGCCGCCGCCTTCGGCGCGCCCGGCGCCACCGTCGCCGACGCGTGGGTCGGGGCGCTCCTGCTGATCGCCGCGGTGCTGCTCTTCTTGGCCCCCTCGATCGACGCCGGCCGCCGCTCCGACCTCACCCTGGACGGCTCGGACCTGGCCGCCGCGGCGGTGACCACCGCACTGATCGCCACGATGGTGCGGATCGCCGCGGTTCTCGCGCCGGGCGGGCAGTTGGCGGTGGCCGCCGGCCTGGTCCTGGTCGTCGCCGTGGCCGCCCGCGCCATGCCCGAGGAGCGGCGACGCGGCCCGATCCTCGGCATCGCCGTCGGCGGCGTACTCATCGGGGTGCTCGCCGGTTGGACGGCGCTGCGCGGCGGGTTGGGCGTGCTGGCCACGCCCGGGCCGATCTGGGACGGGGATCTGAGCAACTGGCCGGCGGCGCCGACCGGCGGCTCGACCTGGCAGGCGCCGATCGCGCTGCTGCTGCTGGCCGTCGCCGCCGGCGTCCTGCTGCCACCGCCCTGGCGCTGGGACGCGTCCGGCGTGGCCGTGGTGCTCGCCACCATCGGCGCGCCGGCCGCATTCGACCTGCCCTGGTGGTCGCCGGTGCTGGTCGGGGCCATGGTCGCCACCGTCTTCGGGATGGCGGCGGTGGCCACCGAGGAGGCCCGGGCCGGGCTGTCCCGGGCCACCGTGGCCGGGGTGGTCGCGCTGCACGGGGCCGGCGCCGGCCTGGTCCGCCCGTGGACCACCGCGCTGGCGCTGGGCAGCATCGCGCTGATCGGTGTCCTGGTCGCCACGCTGGCACGCGTCCTCGCCCGGCCCCAGGTGACCGACCTGGAGACCGAGGGCATGCCGCCGCACCTGGCGCAGATCGGCGGCGCGGCGGCCGGTGCCGCGCTGCTGGCGTTGCCCGGCGCGGTGGCGGCGCTGGCCGTCGAGTTCCAGCACTCGGCGCAGGTGGTGCTGACCGCCGCGCTGGCCGCGTCGAGCCTCGGTCTGGCCGGGGTGGCCGCCGTACGCCGGCACGTGCCGCAGTACCTGCCCTGGGTCAGCGTGGCCGTGGTCGGCGGGGCGAGCATCAGCGCCCTCGCCGCCATCCCGACCGGCCTGCCCGTCGGGGTCTACGCGGCCGCGGCCGCACTGCTCGGTGTCCTCGCCGAACTGATCCGCGCGGCGACCGTACCGCCCACCGCCGCCGCCCAGCCGGTCCGCCGCTGGGCGGTGCTGCTCGACGGCGCGCTGCGCCGGCTACCGGACGACCCGGATCGGCGGCGGTGGCGGGTCAGCCCCTCCGCCGGCGCGCTCGCGGCCGCCGCCCTGCCGACCGCCCTGGCCCTCGTCTCGATCGCGCCCGCGCTGGTCTTCGCCCTGGTCGAGCCGCAGCGCACGTTGAACCGGATCTGGCAGGGTCCGCCGCCGGAACTGCTCACCCCACCGCCGGACCTGGTCAATCCGACCCACGTGCTCACCGCGCTGCTGCTCACGGCGACGGCGGCCCTGGCCGCCACCGGTTTCAGCGGCGGACGACGGTCCCGTGCCGTACCGGTGGTGCTCCCCGGCGCGGCCGTCACGCTGCTGATCGCGCCCATCGCGCTGGGCAGCAGGTGGCCGGCGAGCACCCTCGCCGCGCTGTCCGTGTTCACCATCTCCATGCTCGGTCTCGCCCTCACCCCGCCACCGCCGCTCGTCGAGCCGGCCCGTTCGTTGCGGCTGGCCCGGGTGCTCGTGTTCGTCATCGGTCTGGCCGCCGGTGGCGCCGGCCTGGCCGGCAGCCTTGCCGACCGGCAACTGACCCTGTTCACCCTCGGCGGCGCGGTGGGCGTGGGCGCGGTGGCGGCCCTGTTCGGCACCACCCAGCGCGCCCGGATCCTCGGCTGGCTGTTCGCCTCGGTCATGGCCCAGCTCTTCGTGCTCACCGCCGGCCTGATCGCCGGGCTGGCCCCGGTCTGGTCCGCGTTCGGGGTGCTCGCCGTCGGCGCGGTCCTCCAGGTGCTCGCGGCGACCCTGCCCCAACTTCGCCGTCCCGAGGCGCAGCGCGAGGCGTCCACCGTGCAGTGGACCGGGTACGCCGCGGCTCTGATCGCGCTGGCACTCGCCTTCGACTCTCCACGGCACATCGCCGCCCTGCTGGCCGCCTGGGGCGCCGTCCTCGGGGTGGCGGCGACCCGGCCCGGCCGGCGGCCCGTGGAGCGCCGGATCCTCTTCTGGGCGGTGGTGTTCTGCGAGATCACCGCCTGGTGGATCCTGATGCGCGTCGCCGACGTGGCGCTGCCCGAGGCGTACACGCTGCCGTTCGCCGCGCTGGCCCTGCTGGTCGGCGTGCTGGAACTACGCCACCGGCCGGACCTGAGCAGCTGGGTGGCGTACGGGCCGGCGCTGGTCGCCGCGTTCCTGCCGACCCTGGCGATCGTGCTCGCCACCGAGTCCAGCACGCTGCGGCAGATGCTGCTGCTGCTGGGTGCGGTGGCGGTGCTGATCTTCGGCTCGTCCAGCCGGCAGCAATCACCGGTGATCGTCGGCGCTTCGGTCACCGCGATCGCCGCGATCCACGCGCTGTTCAGCCTCGGCCCGTGGCTGGTGCTGATCCCCGTGGGCATCCTGCTGCTCGTCCTCGGGGCCAGCAACGAACGCCGTCGTCGCGCCCAGGAACGCCTCCAGACCGCGCTACGCGGCATGAGGTGAATCGGAGGGTCACGGCGGTTAGGGCAGGGTGGCTTGGAGGGCCGCGTCCTTGGACTTGATGAGGTTCTCCAGGTCCTGCTGGTAGGTGGCCATCCGGGTCCGCAGCGTCTCGTCGGACGCGCCGAGGATCCGGACGGCCAACAGGCCGGCGTTGCGGGCGTTACCGATCGACACGGTGGCCACCGGAATCCCCGCCGGCATCTGCACGATGGACAGCAGCGAGTCCATACCGTCGAGGTGCTTCAGCGGCACCGGCACGCCGATCACCGGCAACGGGGTCACCGAGGCGACCATGCCCGGCAGCGCTGCGGCGCCGCCGGCACCAGCGATGATCACCTTCAGCCCTCGGTCGACCGCGTCGCGGCCGTAATCGATCATCGCGACCGGGGTCCGGTGTGCCGAGATGACCCGCACCTCGTACGACACCTCGAAGTCGTCGAGCACCTCGGCGGCGGCCCGCATGGTCGGCCAGTCCGAGTCGCTGCCCATGATCAGCCCGACCGTGGTCACCGGAGTCCTCCTTGGTTCGCGACCACCCGGGTCACTCGTGCCCTACCTGGAGCCAGCGCACGGCCCGCGCCGCCCGCGCCCGTACGTCTTCCAGGTCGTCACCGAGCACGGTGACGTGCCCGATCTTGCGTCCGGGGCGTACCTGCTTGCCGTAGAGGTGCACCTTGGCCCCCGGCTCGGCGGCGAAGAGGTGGTGCAGCCGCTCGTCGATCGACATCCCGTCCGGTTCGCCGCCGAGGACGTTCGCCGACACGACGACCGGCGCGGTCAGCGCGGTGTCGCCCATCGGGTAGTCCAGCACCGCTCGCACGTGCTGCTCGAACTGCGAGGTCCGGACACCTTCAATGGTCCAGTGCCCCGAGTTGTGCGGACGCATCGCCAGCTCGTTGACCACGATCGCGGGTCGACCGGCGTCGTCGCGCACCTCGAAGAGCTCCACGGCGAGCAGCCCGACCACACCGAGCGCGGTGGCCAGGTCGATGGCGAGCTGCTGGGCGGAGACCGCCAGCTCCTCGTCGAGACCGGGCGCCGGGGCCAGCACCTCGACGTTGATGCCGTCCCGCTGGACCGTCTCGACCACCGGGTACGCGGCCACCTGGCCGAACGGCGAGCGGGCCACCTGCACGGCGAGTTCGCGGCGCAGCGGCACCCGCTCCTCGACGATCAGCCGGGTGCCACCCGCGAGCAGCGTCGCGGCCAGCTCGGCGGCCTGGGTGGCGTCGTCCACCATCCACACGCCGCGACCGTCGTAGCCGCCCTTGGCCGCCTTGAGCACCACCGGCCAGCCGACCTGCTCGCCGAACTCGACCAGCTCAGCGGTGTCGCCGACCGGCCGCCAGACCGGGTTGGGCGCGCCCAGCTCGGTGAGGCGTTCCCGCATGACCTGCTTGTCCTGGGCGTGCAGCAGCGCGTCCGCCGGCGGGTACAGGGTCACCCCTTCGGCCGCCAGCGTGCGGATGTGCTCGTTGGGCACGTGCTCGTGGTCGAAGGTGACCACGTCACAGCCCTTGGCGAAGGTGCGCAGGGCGGCCAGGTCGGTGTGGTCCCCGTACTGGACGTCGGCGGCGACCAGCGCCGCGCCGTCGTCGGGGGAGCTCGCGAGCACACGCAGTGACTGGCCGAGGGCGATCGCAGCCTGGTGGGTCATCCGGGCCAACTGGCCGCCACCCACCATGCCGACAACAGGCAGACCGGTACGGGAATCCATAGCGCGGCCAGCCTACCGGGTGCCCGACTCAGCCCAGCTCGGCGACCAGCTCGTCGACGGAGGTGACCGGCCGCTGGCAGACGAAACCCCGGCAGACGTACGCGGCGGACCGCCCGTCGACCAACGGCCGGTCGGCGAGCAACGGCACTCCGGGCTGGTCCGGGAGGCCGGCGACCACCACCGCTCCGGGCGGGGCGTAGCGGTGGGCGGCGGCCACCAGCGGATCGCCGGCCGGGTCGTCGGTCACCACCGCGATCTCGTACGGCCCGGACAGCAGCGCCTCGCCGACCGTGGCCGCGTACCCGGTGAAGCGGGCGTGCCGCCCGACGATCGGCGCCACGGTGGCGAGCGCGGCCTCGGCGGCCTCGCGGTAGCGGGTCTCCCCGGTCAGCGCGGAGTACGCCACCAGCCCGGCGACCAGCGCGGACCGCCCCGACGGGGTGGCGTTGTCGGTCGGATCGGCCGGCCGGGCGACCAACCGCTCCGCGTCGTCGGCCGTGTCGTAGTAGGCGCCTTCGGGCGCGGCGAAGTGCTCCAGGGCGGTGTCCAGCAGCTGACCGGCCAGGCTCAGCCAGCGCCCCTCGCCGGTGAGCTGGTGCAGGGCGCAGAACGCCTCGGCCACGCAGCCGTAGTCCTCCAGCACACCGGCCGGATCGCCGACCTTGCCGTCGCGGGAAACCCGGCGCAGCCGGCCGTCGACGACGTGCACGCTGGCCAGGTGCTCGGCGGCGTCCCGCATCGCGCCGTCGGCGACGATGGTGACGCCCTCCAACAGGTTGGCGCCCGCGTCCCGCGTCTCCAGGGCCAGCGCGGCGACCTGGAGGAACTCGACGATCGCGGTGATCGCCAGGCCGTTCCACGCGGCCACCACCTTGTCGTCGCGGGCCGGCTGGGGCCGGGTGTCGCGGGCCGCGAGCAGTTGCCCGACCACACCCTGCCAGCGGGTACGGACCTCGGGCGCGGCGTCGTCGACGTCCCGCGCGAGCTTGAGCACGCTCATGCCGTGTTCAAAGGTGCCCTCTTCGGTGACGGCGAACAGGTCGGCGGCGAAGCGGCCGTCGTCCTCGCCGAGTGCCTCGACGAGCTGCGCGGGCGTCCAGGCGTAGGTGAGCCCCTCCACGCCCTCGGTGTCGGCGTCCAGCGCGGACGCGAACCCCTCCCCCGGCCGGTGCAGCTCGTCGGCGAGGAATCGGGCGGTGTCCCGGGCGACCCGCCGCGCCAATGGATCGCCGGTCAGCCGCCAGAGCTGCGTGTAGACGCGCAGCAGCAGCGCGTTGTCGTAGAGCATCTTCTCGAAGTGCGGCACCGTCCAGTGCGCGTCCACCGAGTACCGGGCGAAACCGCCGGCGAGCTGGTCGTAGATGCCACCCCGGGCCATCGCCTCGGCGGTGTGCCGCACGATCTCCAGGCTGCGCGGGTCGCCGGTGCGCTGGTGGTGGCGCAGCAGGAAGAGCAGGTTCATGTGCGGTGGGAACTTCGGGGCGCCCCCGAACCCGCCGTTCGTCTCGTCGTACTCACCGGCCAGGTTGCCGGCCGCGGCGTCGAGCAGTGGGCCGTCCAGCGGCGCGGTGGGGCCGCCCACGGCCTGCGCGCCACCGATCGCCTCGACCACGGCGGCGCCCTGGCGCAGCACCTCGTCCCGCTGGTCCCGCCAGGCGGTGGTGACCGACTGGAGCAGGCGGGTGAAGTTGGCGCGCGGGAAGTAGGTGCCGCAGAAGAACGGGGTGCCGTCCGGGGTGGCGAAGACCGTCATCGGCCAGCCGCCCTGACCGGTCATCGCCTGGGTGGCGGTCATGTAGACGGCGTCGACGTCGGGACGCTCCTCGCGGTCCACCTTGATCGACACGAAGTTGTCGTTCATCAGCTTGCCGACCTGCTCGTTCTCGAACGACTCGTGCGCCATGACGTGGCACCAGTGGCAGGCCGCGTAGCCCACCGAGATGAGCACCGGGACGTCGCGTCGTTTCGCCTCGGCGAACGCCTCGTCGCACCAGGGCCACCAGTCCACCGGGTTGTCGGCGTGCTGGAGCAGGTACGGGGAGGTCGCGTCGGCGAGTCGATTCACCCGACGACCATAACCACCCGGGCCGGGACGCGCCGGGCGGTCAGGAGGCGCCGTCGGCGCGCAGCCGGAAGACGTTCGACTCGGCCGAGTCGCGCAACGTGCCCAGCACCGCACCGATCTTGTCGGCCGGCATGGGCTTGAAGAAGTGGTAGCCCTGCGCGGACGTGCAGCCCAGCTCGGCCAGGGCCAGCCGCTGTTCGGCCGTCTCCACGCCCTCCGCGACCACCCGCAGCCCCAACTCGTGCGCGAGCCCGACGGTGGTCCGGACGATCGCCGCGGCCTCCGGCGAGTCGGCCATCCGGATCACGAAGGAGCGGTCGACCTTCAACTCGTCCACCGCGATCCGGGTCAGGAACGTCAACGAGGAGAAGCCGGTGCCGAAGTCGTCCACCGCGAGCTGCACGCCCATCGACCGGAGGTTGGCGAGCACCTCGTCGATGATCTCCAGCTCGCTCATCACCACCGTTTCGGTGATCTCCAGGACCAGCCGGCGGGGTGGGACCTGGTGGCGGCGCAGCGCCTCGCCGATCTCCGCCGGGAGGCGGGGGTCGAGCAGGCTACGCGCGGACAGGTTGACCGAGATCGGGACGTCCAGCCCTTCGCGGGCCCAGCCGGCGGCCACCCCGAGCGCCTTGTCGAGCACGTACCGGGTGAACGTGCCGAGCTGTTCGCTGTTCTCCACCGGGCGGATGAAGTCGGCCGGGCCCAGCCAGCCGCGCCGGGGGTGCTGCCAGCGGATCAGCGCCTCCACGCCGGTGGGCGCGCCGGTCGCCAGGTCGACCGCCGGCTGCAACGCCAACACCAACTGGTCGTCGACCTTCAGCGCCTCGCGCAGCTCGGCGAGCAGGGCGAGCTGGTCGGTGCTGGCCGCGTCCCGGGTGCTGTCGTAGGCGGCGACGCTGCCACCGCCCTCCTTCGCCTGGTACATGGCGATGTCCGCGCGGCGCAGCAGCTCGGTCAGGTCGGCGGTGCCGGCGTCGGCCACGACCACGCCCACCGAAACCTCGATGGACATCCGCACCCCGGCCACCTCGGTCGGCGCGGCCAGCCGCTCGGCGATCTCACGAGCCTGACGCAGCGCGTGTGCCATGGGCGCGGCCCGGTCACCCAGCACGGGAACCGAGGTGAGCAGCAGGGCGAACTCGTCGCCGCCGAGCCGGCCGAGCAGGTCACCCGGGCGGGCCAACGCGCTGAGCCGATTGGCCGTCAGCCGCAGCAACTGGTCGCCGGCCGCGTGCCCGAGGGTGTCGTTGACCTCTTTGAACTGGTTGATGTCCAACAGCAGCAGGGCCACCGGGTGGTCGTGTGCGAGCTGCCGCAACGACTGGTCGCCCTTGCCGAGCATGGCCGTGCGGTTCGCCAGCCCGGTGAGCGCGTCGTGCACCGCCTCGTACGACGATCGGGCGGTGACCAGGCGTAGCTCGCGGTGGGTGGCGGCGTCGTGCAGTGCGGCGGCGAGCGCGTCGCCGAACGCGGCCACCGCGTCCCGTTCACGGGTCGTGGGCGGGGCGGAGCGGGGGAACCGGACCCGGAGCCGGCCGACCGGCACGGCGCCCACGGACAGGGGGCGGACCAACTCGTACTCGTCGGGCTCCGACTTGTCGGGCGGGCCGACCTCCCGGTCGAGCAACTGGCCCCCGGCGTCCCCCCGGTAGCGACGCCAACTGCCGTCGGGCCGGGCCACCTCGACATCGACCAACTCGGCGCTGAACAGCGCCAGCGCGCCCGTCACCGCCGCGCTGGCGACGCCCCGCTCGTCGAGCTGGTTGAGGGCAGCGGTGGCCTCGGCGAAGGCGCGCCACGTCCGACGTTCCTGGTCCGCTCGCAGGCGGTAACGGTAGGTCTGCTGCAGCAGCCAGAGCAGCGGCGGGAGCAGCAGCAACCAGCGCGGGTCCAGCTCCAGCAGCGCGATCACGACCAGGCCGACCGCCACGTTGCCGACGAACATCAGCAACTTGCCGCGCAGCGCGGCCAGCAGCGGCGGCCCGATCGGCAGCCCGTGCCGCAGGCTCAGGCTGACCGCGCCGAGCCAACCCGTCACCATCAGGTACGTCACCGACCCGGCGATCACGGCAAGCGCCAGCATCGGGGTGGGAGGGGTGAGCAGGGGGTGCCCCAACGCGGTGGTGACGGACACGGCCAGCGCCGACGCGGCGGCCAGCGACGCGGCGATCCGGACGATCTCCAGCGGCGGGCGGCGATCGCTGTGCAGGGACAACCCCGTCCAGGCCAGCCCGGCGCCGAGCAGCGTGGCCGACGGCAACCAGCCGGCCGGAGCGAGATAGAGGCAGACGATCAGGGCCGCTTCACCCCAGGTGATGCTGACCATGCCGGCGGCACCGCGGAACCGGAGCCGGGCGAGTTGGGCCAGGGCCAGGACACCGACCGCGATGCCGAAGCGGGCCGGACCACCCAGCGGGTCGTCGGCCGGCAGCCCGGACGGAAGCGTCAACCCGACCACGGCGGCGACCAGCGCGGTCAACGTCACCGCGACCGTCAGCACGCGCAGCCGGACCGGCATGCCGTGCACCCCGAGCCGGTCGAACGGGTCGCCGGCCGGACCGGAGGTCATCGACCTCCCCCGTCAGCCGACCAACCAACGGTACGGCGGGCAGCCGGTGCTGTGCTGGTCATCGGCGCCCCCTCCCGCGCACGTCTCGGGGACTTTTGGTCCCCCGGCGGAAGGCTAAGCCAAACCGGGTGGTCGCAACAGGGGTCCACCACCCGGTTCGGCGTGAATCACGCGCGGACTACCCGTTCCGCTGCTGCTGGTGCCCATTGGGGGCGTGCGCGGATGAATCATGCGCGTCGGTCCCGTCTGTCGGATCGACGACTGAAGCGTCGGCCCTGGTCGGATCGACCGCCCGCCCCGGCTGCGGGAACCGGTCGGGCAGACGACGCAGTCGGGCGTTCATGTTGCGGATCAGCAGGATGGTGGCGGTAGCCAGCAGCAGGATGAGGAGGAGGCCCATCGGGCCGGCCAGACCACCTGTGCGGGTGTCCCCGAAGTTGTTCTCCGCGAGCACCTGGGCAGCGGTCAGCATGGTCGTCCTCCGATGTGCGATTGCCTACCAGGGTAGCCCCGGCCGGGATCAGCGCGCGTGCGCCGTCTCCCGCACTCCGGCGAAGAGGTCGGACTCGGGCAGCGGGCTCTCCACCATTGTGCGTACCAGCTCGAAGTCCTCCGTCGGCCAGGCCCGCTGCTGCATCTCCATGGGCACGTGGAACCAGAAGCCGTCCGGGTCGACCTGGGTGGCGTGGGCGCGCAGCGCGTCGTCCCGCACGGGGAAGTATTCGGCGCAGTCGACCCGGGTGGTGATCCGTGGGCCCTTGTCCGGACGCTCGTCCCAGCGCTTGAGCCAGTCCTCGTACGGCGACTCGGCGCCCGTGGCGAGCACCGCCTCGTGCAGCGCCATGATCTTGGCCTTGGAGAAGCCGATGTCGTAGTAGAGCTTCAGCGGCTGCCAGGGGGCGCCCAGCTCGGGGTAGCGCTCCGCATCACCGGCGGCCTCGAAGGCGGCCACGCTCACCTTGTGGCACATGATGTGGTCGGGGTGGGGGTAGCCACCCTCCTCGTCGTACGTGGTCACCACGTGCGGACGGAACTCCCGCATCAGCCGGACCAGCGGACCGGCGGCCACCTCGACGTCCTGGAGGGCGAAGCAGCCCTCGGGGAGCGGCGGCAGCGGGTCACCCTCGGGCAGGCCGCTGTCGACGAACCCGAGCCAGGCCTGGTCGACGCCGAGGATCGCCCGCGCGGCGTCCATCTCGGCCCGCCGGATGTCCGCGATGTTGGCCCAGACGTCGGGCCGGTCGAGCTTGGGATTGAGCACGCTGCCGCGCTCACCGCCGGTGCACGTCACCACCAGCACGTCGACCCCCTGGGCGACGTACTTCGCCATGGTCGCCGCACCCTTGCTCGACTCGTCGTCCGGGTGTGCGTGGACGGCCATGAGACGCAGCTGCTCTGCCAACTTTCGGCGCTCCTCGTCTGTGTCGGCCGGTGGACCCGACCGGGCTCGACCGGCTGACCTGCCAGGAACCTCCCCCGCCCCGCCGCCGGTCGGCACCTGCGGGGACCCGACCTGCCGTTCCTGGCATTCGGCCGGGCTGGGAGGATGGACTCCTGCCATTCTTGCCGATGCCGCCGACAACAACGCCAGGAGATACCCGCCGGTGACCGAGACGCACGCCACAATTTCACCGGGCGCGCCGGTCTTCCCGGCCGGGCGCTACGGCCGACGCCGGGCACCCGGCGGAGGCCGGCGTCGTACGCTGCTGGCCGCCCTGGTGCTCCTGGTGCTGGTGGTGGGGCTGAGCCTGATCTCACTGCGGCTCTACCGGCAGTACGGCGACCCGGTCTACGACGCCCAGGTGATCACGTACACCGACATCACGGACAACCAGGTGGTCGTCGACTTTCGGGTACGTGTGCCGGAGGGCGGCTCGGCCGTCTGCGTTCTGCGCGCCCGGGACCGCGCCGGCGTCGAGGTGGCCCGCGACGAGGTCACGGTGACCGCCGCCCCGGGTGAGCGGCACGTCAGCGCCCGGCACCGGCTGAACACCAGCGCCCGACCGTTCATCGGCGAGGTGCTGCGCTGCCAAGCGCCGTCCTGAACTGCGGAGACATCACCCGGTAACGGCCGTCGCCCGGCTCGACCGCGGGTGTCGGGTCCGGACACCGCCGGTGATCGCCGACACGCTGTGTCGTACCGCACTGGTAACTTGGTAGTTCACCTGTCAGCCAGCCACGCACAACCGAGGAGAACGCCTGTGTCCACTGGCAACGAGGCGCCCGCCACCTGGCTGTCCCAGGACGCGTACGACCGCCTCCAGGCCGAGCTCGACGAGCACATCGCCAACCGTCCGGCTATCGCGGCCGAGATCAACGCCCGCCGCGAAGAGGGCGACCTGCGTGAGAACGGCGGCTACCACGCCGCCCGCGAGGAGCAGGGCAAGGCTGAGGGTCGCATCCGCTACCTGCAGGAGCTGCTGCGCACCGCCAAGGTCGGCGCCGCGCCGACGGCCGACGCGGTGTCACCCGGCATGGTGGTGACGATCTACTTCGACGACGACACCGACGACACCGAGACCTTCCTGCTCGGCTCACGGGAGATCGCCGCCACCACCGACCTGACGGTCTACAGCCCCGAGTCGGCCCTGGGCAAGGCGATCCTGGGTGGTCGCGCCGGTCAGACCTGCACCTACACGGCACCGAGTGGCGCCGACATCAAGGTGACCGTGGTCAGCTTCGAGCCGTTCTCCGGCTGAGCGGCAACTCCCCTACGGCGTAACGCCGCCGGGGCGTGGCACCGCCTGTCACGCCTCGGCGGCGAACACCACCTGATAGCCACTGGCCCGCAGCGCGCTGATCAACGTGTCGGAGTGCTCCACACCACGGGTCTCCACCGACAGCGCCACCTCCACCTCGCCGAGGCCGAGGTGCGGGTTGGCCCGCTGGTGTTCCACGTCCACCACGTTGGCCCGGTGCTCGGCGATCTGAGTGAGCAGTGACGCGAGCTGCCCGGGCCGATCCGAACAGCGCACGGTCACCCGCAGGTAGCGGCCGGCCGCGGCGAGACCGTGCTCGATCACCCGCATCATCAGCAGGGGATCGATGTTGCCGCCGGAGAGGACCGCGACCACCGGCGTCTCCACCTCCACCACGCCGGCCAGGAGCGCGGCCACGCCGACCGCCCCGGCCGGCTCGACGACCTGCTTGCCACGCTCCAGCAGCATCAGCAGGGCCCGCGAGATGTCCTCCTCGGAGACCGTGACGATCTCGTCGACGAGCTTGCGGACATGGTTGAAGGTGATCTCCCCCGGCCGTCCGACCGCGATGCCGTCCGCGATGGTGGCGAACGCCGGCAGCCGGACCGGCTCTCCGGCCACCAGGGAGGGCGGGAAGGCCGCCGCGCCCGCCGCCTGCACCCCGATGATGCGTACGTCCGGGCGGAGCGCCTTGGCGGCCACCGCCATGCCCGAGATCAGGCCGCCGCCGCCCACGCCCGTGATGATCGTCCGCACATCGGGACACTGCTCGAGGATCTCCAGGGCGACCGTGCCCTGCCCGGCGATCACGTCCCGGTGGTCGAACGGGTGGATGAGCACCGCGCCGGTCCGCTCGGCGTACGTCTGCGCGGCCACCAGCGACTCGTCGACGTTGTTGCCGGCCAGCTCGACCTGCGCGCCGTACCCCTTGGTGGCGGCGACCTTCGGCAGCGGCGCGTTGACCGGCATGAAGACCGTCGCGTGCGTGCCGACCAGCCCGGCGGCGAGCGCGACGCCCTGGGCGTGGTTGCCGGCGCTCGCCGCGACCACGCCACGCTTCCGCTCCGCCGCCGACAGCCGGGAGATCCGCACGTACGCGCCGCGCACCTTGTACGAGCCGGCGCGCTGCACGTTCTCGCACTTGAGCCACGTCGGCCCGCCCAGCGCCGCGCTCAGCGGCCGGGAGGGCTCCAGCGGGGTGGTCCGGACGACGTCGGCGAGCAGTTTCCGCGCAGCCCGTACGTCGTCGAGGCCGACCAGTTCCGTCATGCCCCGATCGTGCCATCCGACTCCGGCTACTCCGTCGGCGACACCGGGGTAGGCGACGACGGCGCGACCCCCGGCGTCTGCGGGGCCACGGCAGCGGGCGGCGCGGACTGGGTCGCCGGGGCCGGGACGGCGGCCGGCGAGGGCTGCGCCGGCACGACCGGCGGGGCAGGCGGGGCGGGCGGCCATGCTTGTGCTGGCCAGACCGGGGCGGTCGGCCACGCCGGGGCGGCGCGGGCGATCCGGGCCTCCTGGGCGGCGGAGATCCGGTGGATCAGCAGGATCAGCGTCACCGCCGCGACCGCGCAGCCCAGCGCCGGCAGGGCGTTGCGGAGCAGCGAGTCCCGGTAGTGGTCGACGTACGCCTGGTAGCCCACGTCGTTGAACGGGGTCTCCGGCAGCTTCGCGTACGCCCTGTCCTCGAGGCGGCTGCTCAGCCGCTCGCCGATGCTGAACACCGCCAGGAGCACCACCAGACGCTCACCAGGGTGGGCGTGAACCGCCGCCAGAGGCTGTCCCGCGCCACGCCCGCCACGACCCGGGCCGGCACCACGAAGTTCGCGAACGGCACCAGCCAGCCGGCGATCGCCCAGCCCGCTCCGAGGGTGGGCAGCGCGCCGGGGAAGACGTCGGTGTTCTTACGCGCCCGCCAGGTCCAGATGATCACCAGGACGGCGGCGGTGAGGTAGACCACGGCCATGATGAGCGCCACCACGACGTTGATGATCACCACGCCGAGGAGCAGGTCCGGGTCGTCGTTGGCCATGGCCCGCCGGGCCAGCGCCATCCCGATCAGCGGGGACAGCGCCACCACCAGGTAGAGCACGGCTGTCGCGCCGACGGCGACGCTGGCCGCCAGCCCGATCCCCCGTACGCGGTAGGTCGGCAGCCCCGGCGTGACCGCCGGCTGACCGAGCGGCGTGTGGCAGCGCGGGCATTCGTTGTGCTCGGAGGACGTGGCGTCTCCGCAGGTCTGGCAGCGCATTGGTGTCCCCCGTGGTTCGCGCGATGGTGCGCGCACACGCTAGACGATCATGCGCTGGCCGGCGACCCCGTTCCGACGAGGGGATAGCCGGGGGCGTGGCGCGCCCACGGGGCGGTCATCTCGAACTGACCGGCCACGCCGAGAAGCAGCAGCTCCGAGCCGGGCGGACCGACGATCTGCACGGCGACCGGCAGGCCGTCCGGGCGGCGTCCCACCGGCACGACGATCGCCGGCAGGCCGGCGACGTTCCACGGCGCGGCGTACGGGGCGTACCTGATGTTGGTCGACAGGTTCGCGCGCCAGGACCGCTCCGACCAGCGGCCGGCCTCCGGCGGCGCGCTCGCCAGGGCGGGCGTGAGCAGCAGGTCGACGGAGTGGTCGGTAAAGAAGTCGACGGACCGCTGGCGCCAGGCGGCCCGGTCGGCCTCCCGAACGTAGCCGCGCCGCTGTGCCCACTCGCCCAGTGCGACGTGCCGCCGGGTACGGCGTTGCAGACCGCGCCGGTCCAGTCCGGCGGCCCGGACGTCGGCGGCTGCCGCGGCGAACCAGGTGGCGAGGCCCTGCAGGCCCAGGGCCGTGGGGTAGACCGGGTCGGCCGGCACGGTGTCGTGGCCGGCGGCGGCGAGCAGCCGACCGGCCGCGGCGACCGCGTCCCGGTTGGGCGCGTCCGGCGAGACTCCGCGCACCGGCGAGCGCAGCGAGACACCGACGCGCAGCCGCTGCGGCGGGACCAGTTTCTCCGGGCGTCGGCCGGCGAGCACCGAGAAGCCGACGGCGGCGTCGGCGACCGTGCTGGCGAGCATCCCGTGCTCGGTGAGACCGAACCAGTCGTCCGCGCCGAGCTGGCAGGGCACCACGCCGCGACCGGGCTTGAGGCCGACCAGGCCGCAGCACGCCGCCGGGATGCGGATCGAGCCGAGGCCGTCGTTGCCGTGCGCGATCGGCACCAGGCCGGCGGCGACCGCGGCGGCCGCGCCGCCCGAGGAACCGCCGGGGGTACGCGTGTTGTCCCATGGGTTGCGCGTCACCGCGCTGTCGTCGTCGGTGAGCGCCCAGAGTCCCAGCTCGGGCATCCGGGTGACCCCGAGGATCACCGCGCCGGCGCCGCGCAGCCGCCGGACGACCTCGTGGTCGGCCTCCGCGACCTCGGTCCGCGCGGCGGCCGACCCGTTCCAGGTGGGCAGGCCCGCGACCGGAGTGTTCTCCTTGACGGCCACCGGCACCCCGGCCAGGGGGAGGTTGGCCAGGTCCTCCTGCTCGTCGACCTTCTCCGCCTCGGTGATCGCCTCGCCGCCGCGAACGGCGCGGAACGCGGCCAGTTCGCGGTCGGCGGAGGCGATGTACTCGAGGTGGTCGGCGACGACCTGGGTGGCCGAGACGTCACCCCGCCGTACGCCTCGGGCGATCTGCTTGGCGGTCGCCCCGACCCAGGTCGCCATGATGTCCTGCACGGCCGTCCTTCCCAGCGGTCAGCCCAGTGCCTGCTCCAGATCGGCGAGCAGGTCGTCGACCGTCTCGATGCCGACAGACAGTCGCACGAGATCGCCGGGAACTTCAAGCGGCGAGCCGGCAGCACTTGCGTGTGTCATCCGACCCGGGTGTTCGATCAGCGACTCGACGCCGCCCAGCGACTCGGCGAGCACGAAGAGCTTGGCCCGGTTGCAGATCTCGACGGCGTGGTCCTCGCCGCCGGCGGCCCGGAACGAGATCATGCCGCCGAACCGGCGCATCTGCTTGGCCGCCACCTCGTGACCAGGGTGCGAGGGCAGCCCGGGGTAGATCACCTCGGACACCTTGGCGTGCCCGTCGAGGTAGGCGGCAAGGCGCTCGGCGTTGTCGCAGTGCCGATCCATGCGTACCCCGAGGGTCTTGATGCCGCGCAGGGTGAGCCACGCGTCGAACGGGCCGTTGATCGCGCCCATCGCGTTCTGGTGGTAGCGCAGCTCCTCGCCCAGCGCGGCGTCGGCGACGACGAGCGCGCCGCCCACCACGTCCGAGTGCCCGCCGATGTACTTCGTGGTGGAGTGCACCACCACGTCGGCGCCGTACGCGATCGGCTGCTGGAGGTACGGCGAGGCGAAGGTGTTGTCGACCACCAGCAGCGCGCCGGCGTCGTGCGCCACACCGGCCAGGACGGCGATGTCGGCGATGCCGAGCAGCGGGTTCGTCGGCGTCTCCACCCAGATGATCTTCGTACGACCGGGCTGCACGGCGGCCCGGACCGCGGCCGGATCGGAGACCTTGGCCGGCGTGAACTCCAGCCCCCAGCGCTGGGCCACCCGGGCGAAGAGCCGGTAGGTGCCGCCGTACGCGTCGTCCGGAATGATCACGTGGTCGCCCGGCTGGCACACCGCCCGCAGCAGGGTGTCCTCGGCGGCCAGGCCACTGGCGAAGGCGAGACCCACCGGCCCGCCCTCCAACGCGGCCAGGCACTCCTGGAGGGCGTCGCGGGTCGGGTTGCCGGAGCGGCTGTACTCGTAGCCGAGCCGGGGCGCGCCGACGGCGTCCTGGGCGTACGTGCTGGTCTGGTAGATCGGCGGGATCACCGCGCCGGTCCGGGCCTCAGGGTCCTGACCGGCGTGAATGGCGAGCGTCTCGAAGCCGTGACTCATTCTGGTGAGGCTAGTGCCCCGCCGCGGCGACCTGGCACGGAACCCGCGCTCCGGGCGGGGGCCGGACCCATCCGGTCCGACCCCACGCTCCGGTTCAGCGCCGGGAACGGCCCTCAGGCGGCCGGGACGGGCAGGACGTGCAGGGTGACCGGGTGGGTTCCGGTCCAGTCATAGGAGACCGCGTAGAGCCGGGCGCCATTCGGGGCCCAGGCCAGCGCGCCGGGGCTGAGCTCGTCGCCCAGCTCGAAGTGCGCCAGCTCGGTGCCGCCCGTGGAGAAGACGAACACGTCCGGGTCGTAGGAGGCGTCCGCGCCGCCGGCGATCCGGGTGCCGTCGCGCGAGACCTCGACAGCATTTGGGTACGCGCCGGTGCGGTAGGTCGCCGACGGGGTGGTGATGTCGGCGAACGGGAACGCCTGCACCTCGTACGGGGCGCCGGAGGCGGTGAACACGGTCGCGCCGGTCGGGTCGAGGGCGATGTCGCGCAGGTTGCTGCCGATCGCCATGAACTCGTTGGTGCCCGGCGCGCTGAGCGCACCCCCCGTGCCGATCGTGTAGGTGTACACCGACGCGGGGCTCAGGCCGGGCTGCCCGGCCAGCAGCACCGAACGGTTCTGGCCGGCGGCGGTCAGCAGCGGGGCGCCGTAGAAGCCGCTGCCGGTGTCCAGACCCGTGGTCACCCGCGCCGGCTGGCGACCCAGGTCGATCCGGCCGATGTTGCCGTCCCAACCGCCACAGCCGTACCCGAACCACAGGTACCGCCCGGTCAGCGCCAGCGACGACGGGCACTCGCCCGCGCCGGTGTCGTACCGGGCCGACTCGACGAGCGTGCCGGTGTCGAAGGCGGCGATGGCGTTGGCGGTCGGCAGCGCCACGTAGAGGGTCTGCCGGTCGGCGCTGAGCAGCAGGTCGGACGGGCCCGGCAGGCCGGACAGGGTGCCCACGACCGCACCCGTCGCGCTGGCCACCACGACGTCGGTCGAGGACGGACCGCCGCTGACGAAGACCCGGTCACCGGCCGAGACCACGTCGGCCACCGCCGGCAACGACAGCGGGGTGGCCGTCGGCGCCACGGCGGCCTGGGCGGGGCCCGGGAGACCGGCGGTGAGCAACCCGGCGGCCAGTACGGCCAGTGCCAGGGTCGTGCCTCTCTTGCTGTGCACGTGCGTCCTTTCCGAGCATCGACGAGCGGACCCCCGAGGGCGGGGGTTCCGGGTCGCAACGAGGGGAGAGGACGTCTTCGCCCAGACGGCAGCGCGCCACGGCCGACCGGCCGAGCGACGCTGTCGTGGCAGCACTTCCCCCCGTGCACTGATCCAGACCCGTAAATGAGTACCACAGTCGATGCGCACGTGGGGGGCACGTCACCGCAGATCGGCGCTATAGCCTGGCGCGATGAGCGGGTGCGTGTTCTGCGGGATCGTGTCGGGTGACGTTCCGGCGTTCCGGGTCGCCGACGAGCCGGACGGGGTGGCGTTCCTGGACACCCGCCCGGTCTTCGCGGGACACGTGCTGGTCGTGCCCCGGACGCACCTGGTGACCCTGGCCGAATTGCCGGCCGACCTGCTACCTGGCTACTTCGCGCTGGTCCAGCGGCTGGCCGTGGCGGTGGAAGCCGGCCTGGGGGCCGGTGGGACGTTCGTGGCGATCAACAACCGGGTGTCCCAGTCCGTCCCCCATCTGCACACCCACGTGGTCCCCCGCACCAAGGGTGACGGGCTGCGTGGCTTCTTCTGGCCGCGCACCCGGTACAGCGACGACACCGAGGCACAGACCTACGCGGACCGGATCGCCACCGCCCTCGACGGCGGGGCCTGAGTCACAGTGGCGCGGGTAAGGAAGCAGAACCCACCGGTGTTACACGCTGGGAGACGCATGAGAGGAGTCCCACCGTGTTCCTGCGCCGTATGAACGCCGAGATGATCACGCCCGAGCAGGCCCTGCCGGGCCGCCCGATCTCGATGCCGGTCGCCGACCGCCACGAAGTTCTGGGCACCCCGCTGAAGGGTCCGTTCCCGGAGGGCCTCCAGGTGGCCGTCTTCGGCATGGGCTGCTTCTGGGGCGCCGAGCGGCTGTTCTGGACGCTGCCCGGCGTGTACACGACCTCCGCCGGCTACGCGGGTGGCTTCACCACCAACCCGACGTACGAGGAGACGTGTTCCGGCCGCACCGGGCACGCCGAGGTCGTCCAGGTGGTGTACGACCCCAGCAAGATCATGTACGAGGACCTGCTCAAGGTCTTCTGGGAGAACCACGACCCGACCCAGGGCATGCGCCAGGGCAACGACGTCGGCACCCAGTACCGGTCGGCGATCTACACGACCACCGACGAGCAACGGGCCATCGCGGAGTCGTCGCGGGACGCCTTCCAGCCGATCGTGAACCGGGCCGGCAAGGGTGAGATCACCACCGAGATCGCCCCGCTCGGCAGCTACTTCTTCGCCGAGGACTACCACCAGCAGTACCTGGCACCGACCAAGAACCCGAACGGGTACTGCAACCACGGCCCGAACGGCCTGAGCTGCCCGGTCGGCGTGGCCCGTACCGCCGGCTGAGTGCGGGCGTTAGCCTGATTCGGACGTGAGGGAGGGCACGATGAGCGGCGACAGCGCGATCCGTCCAGACGGTTACGCCAAGCCGGTTGTCGTGCCCGAGACTTTGGATCATCTGTGCGGCCCCACCACCGGCACCGTGGAGCTGCCACGCCACCTGAAGTGGTCGGGCAACCCCCGGTACGACCTATCGCAACCCGGACGCCTGAGCGACCTCTACCGAACCGTCCTGAACGAGGCGGCCAGCCCCGAGGATCTGAACAGGTATCTCAATCGCGATCCGCTGATCCGGCTGTGGCCGTCCATGTGGCTGCCCCGAGCGGTGCGTCGCGCGTGGGAAGAGCGCTTCCCGGAACTTCGTCTCGTTCCTCACCGCGCCGCGTAATCTGATGCTGCCCAACCACATCAAGATCACTAAAATCGCTCTCGATGCGGCCGGTCGATTCGGTTTCGCACTGGCGGGCGGGTACGCCGTGAGCGCTCACGGCATGGGTTCCCGGCTCAGCGGCGATGTCGATCTCTTCACCGCCTGGTCCATGCGCGCCTCGTTCCCGGAGGCGGTCGACAATGTCGTCGTCGCCCTGGAAGGCGCGGGCTACACGGTCGAGACGGTGATCCGGAACGACACGTTCGCCCGGCTCCTCGTCGCTGGTCCTGACGATCCGACCGCAGAGCCAGACAAAGTTGAGTTGTCGGCGGACTGGCGGGCGCATGCTCCGGTGATGTCCACCGTTGGCCCGGTTCTGCACCCCGATGATGCTGTCGCCAACAAGATGTGCGCCCTCTTCGGTCGCGCCGAAGCCCGTGACTTCCTGGACGTGGACGCCGCCCTGACGAGCGGGCACTACACCAGGCACCGCCTGCTGGAGCTGGCAGCGACCGCAGACCCTGGATTCCAGCCGCGCGTCTTCGCGGACGCACTGGGGGCACTGGACCAGATCACCGATGCCGACTTCGACTGCTACGGCGTGCCCGTCGGTGACCTCCCGGCTCTGCGCGAACGGTTCGCCCAGTGGCGACGCGAGCTGCTTGCCGTGCGGTGAGAGCAGCCCGGCAGGAGCTCGACCCAGACACCCGATGTCCGCGCGGCCGGGCATTCCCGTTTGGCCCTGTGATCGAAATCCGTTGCCGAGCCCCTCGGGGACTCGATAGCGTGGCAGTACACGTGAAAGGAGGTGGTCCAGACTTGTATAGCAATCGGACTCGTGAGGTGGCTGTCCGCTAGCCGCTGTCCTCGACAGTGATCGTCCGCCGCGAGGCGGGCAACCAGTACGACCGTCGAGACCGTGTGGCAGCGGTGCGGCGAAAACCACGACAGCCACCCGACCCCCGGGGTGCCGGCATAGTCCAGCCGGCCCACGCGACAGCGTGGAGCACCCCGGGGGTCGCTTCATATCGGTGGGAGATCAGCGTGTCGATGCGCGAGCTGGTGATTCTCGGGACGGCCAGCCAGACCCCCACCCGGCAGCGCAACCACAACGGTTACGTGCTGCGCTGGGACGACGAGGTGATCCTCTTCGACCCGGGCGAGGGCAGTCAGCGCCAACTCCTGCACACCACCGTCACCGCCAGCGACCTGACCCGGATCTGCGTCACGCACTTCCACGGCGACCACTGCCTCGGACTGCCCGGCACGATCCAGCGTCTCTCGCTGGACCGCGTACCGCACCCGGTGGCCGTGCACTTCCCGGCCGGCGGCGCCGAGTACTTCGCCCGGCTGCGGCACGCCACCTCCTTCTACGAGAGCGCCGAGCTGGCGGTAACCCCGATCGAGGCCGACGGGCAGCGGATCGCCCTACGCTGCGGGACGCTGGAGGCCCGCCGGCTGCGGCATCCCATCGAGACGTACGGCTATCGGCTCGTCGAGCCGGACGGCTACCGGATGCTGCCGGAGAAGCTGGCCGCGTACGGCATCGCCGGCCCGGCCGTCGGCGAGCTGATCCGCGTCGGCCACCTGGACCTCGACGGGCGTCGCGTCACCCGGGACGAGGTGAGCGAGCCCCGACCGGGGCAGCGGTTCGCCTTCGTCATGGACACCGGCCTCTGCGACGGCGTGTACGCCCTGGCTGAGCACGCCGACCTGCTGGTCATCGAGTCGACGTTCCTGGAGTCGGAGGCCGCGTTGGCCGCCGAGGTCGGCCACCTGACCGCGGCCCAGGCCGCGCGGGTGGCGACCGAGTCGGGGGTACGCACGCTGGTGCTGACGCACTTCTCCCAGCGCTATCCCGACCCGCGCCGGTTCCACGACGAGGCACGCGAGCACTTCGACGGTGACCTGATCATCGCGGCGGATCTGACCACCGTGCAGGTCCCGCCGCGCCGGGTAGCCTCGGCCGGGTGACTGTCACGCTCCGCCCCGCCACCGATCACGACCTGATGGGGGTCGGTGCCCTGCACCAACGGTCCCGGGTCGCCGCGTACTCCTCGTTCCTGCCGGCCGAGGCGCTTGCCGATCCGACGCCGGAGGCGATGGGGCGGTACTGGGCGGAACGGTGGCACTGGGAGCGGGACACCCACCGGCTGATCGTGGCCGAACAGGCCGGAACGCTCGTCGGGTTCAGCTACCTGGGTCCGGACGACGAGGACGACCCGGGGACCGGGCTGCTCAACGCGATCCACCTGGACCCGGCCGAGCAGGGCCGGGGCGTCGGCCGCGCGTTGATGGTGGACGCGCTCGACGCCATGCGTGACCGCGGTTGGCGTCGCGCGGTGCTCTGGGTGCTGCGCGAGAACGCCCACGCCCGCGCCTTTTACGAGCGCGGCGGCTGGACGTCGACGGGCACCGAACGCGAAGAGCACATCGGCACCGCCCTCACCCCCCAAATCCGCTACACCCGCCCCCTCTAACCCAACCCGTCCCCGACGCACCCCCTCGGCGCGTCGATGATGGAGTTGTGGTGGGCAGTTCAGGTGCCTATGCCGCTTATCGGCGGCACCACAAGTCCATGATCGACCGGGCGAGAGGGGCGGGGACGGGGGCGGGGTAGGGGTGGGACAGGGTTAGTGGGCGCCTAGGTGGGACAGGAGGTCCTGGCGGGTGAGGACGCCCTTGGGCTTGCCGTCGACCAGGACGAGGGCGGCGTCGGACTTCTCCAGCAGGCCGACCGCCTCGCTCACCGGCTGACCGCCACCGATCATCGGCAACGGGTCCCCCATGTGCCGCTCGATGGTGTCGTGCAGGTGAGCCTGGCCGGTGAACAGCGCGTCGAGCAGGTCCCGCTCGGCGATCGAGCCGGCCACCTCGCCGGTCACGACGGGCGGCTCGGCCTTGAGCACCGGCAACTGCGAGACGCCGTACTCACGCATGTAGTCGATCGCGTCGCGGACCGTCTCGGTCGGGTGCACGTGCACCAACTCGGGCAGGCCGCCCGGCTTGCTGGCCAGCGCGTCGGCCACGGTGGGCTCGGCGCCGGAGTTGTCGAGGAAGCCGTACCGGGCCATCCACGAGTCGTTGAAGATCTTCGAGAGGTAACCCCGGCCGCCATCGGGCAGCAGCACCACCACGACGTCGTCCGGGGCAGCCCTGCGCGCCACCTCCAGCGCGGCCACCACGGCCATCCCGCAGGAGCCGCCGACCAGCAGTCCCTCCTCGCGGGCCAGCCGACGGGTCATCTCGAACGACGCCTTGTCGGACACCTCGATGATCTCGTCGGCGACGCCCCGGTCGTACGTCTCGGGCCAGAAGTCCTCGCCGACGCCCTCCACGAGGTACGGCCGGCCGGTGCCGCCGGAGTAGACCGAACCCTCCGGGTCGGCGCCGACGATCTTCACCCGGCCGTCGGAGGCCTCCTTGAGGTACCGCCCGATGCCGGAGATCGTGCCGCCGGTGCCGACGCCCGCCACGAAGTGGGTGAGCCCGCCCTCGGTCTGCTTCCACAGCTCCGGGCCGGTGGTCTCGTAGTGCGAGCGCGGGTTCGCCGGGTTGCTGTACTGGTCGGGCTTCCACGCGCCGGGGATCTCGCGGGTCAGCCGGTCGGACACGTTGTAGTACGAGCGCGGGTCCTCCGGGGCGACCGCCGTCGGGCAGACCACCACCTCGGCGCCGTACGCCCGCAGCACGTCCTGCTTGTCCTGGCTGACCTTGTCGGGGCAGACGAAAACGCACCGGTAGCCCTTGAGCTGGGCCACCAGGGCCAGCCCGACGCCGGTGTTGCCGCTGGTCGGCTCGACGATGGTGCCGCCGGGCTTGAGCAGGCCGGCCGCCTCGGCGTCCTCGACCATGCGCAGCGCGATCCGGTCCTTCACCGAGCCGCCCGGGTTGACGTACTCCACCTTGGCGAGCACGGTGGCCTGGATGCCCTCGGTGACGCTCCGCAGGCGGACCAGCGGAGTGTTGCCGATCATGTCGACGACGTTGTCGTAGTACTGCACGGTGTGCCCTTCGTTGCGGCGCCGGCGACGGCGGCCGGGCAGACGTATCCTCGCCGCCCAGCGTACGTGCCGTCAGTGCACCAGACCCCCGGGGATGACCGAGCTGCGCCGGGCCTCCCACTCCAGGAAGCGGTCGGTCTCGGAGAGCACGCTGCCCGCCAGCCAGGTGACCATGACGGCGTCGTCGGCCAGCCCGAAGATCGCCAGCGGGATCTCCGGCAGGAAGTCGATGGGCGAGACGATGTACGCCGTGGCCGCCGTCATGAGGGCGAGCCGGAGGCCACCGTCGTACCCGCCCCGGGTGGTGGCACGGATCATCCGGGGCAGCGCCGCCAGCCGGGCGCCCAGCGACGGCCCGCCGCGCGCCCCCGCCATCAGTGCCCGCGCCAGGGCCGCGAACGCCGCGCTGCGCTTCAGTGTCTTCCCCATCGTCGCGCTCCTCTCCGCCGGATCAGCGTGGCGGGTCGGCGCAAGTCGGCCGGCCTCCACCGGACAGGTACCCCGTCGCGTCGGTTTCCAGGCATCCGCGAGCCGTGACGACGACAGCGGTGTGTCGGGCCGGCGCGATAATGTCGCCATATGGGGGTGGCTGGTTCTGTCGTACCCGTTGGTCCGCGCTGGCGGCAGGCCTGGCGGATCGCCCGACTGGCGGCGATCGGCACGGGCGCCACCGCGGCGGCCGCGATGGCGACCGGCGGGGTGCTGCTCGGCCAGGCCCGCCAGGCCCGGCGCACCATTCCGATGGCCCAGGCGCCCCCGCCGCGCTGCGACGGGATGTACGGCGCGAAGTTCCCCGGCCCCGCGCTCACCATGGTCGTGCTCGGTGACTCGTCGGCGGCCGGCTACGGGGTGCACCGCCGCCGGGAGACACCCGGAGCGCTGCTCGCCACCGGCCTGTCCCGGCGGCTGCACCGGCCGGTGCTGCTGCGCCGGTTCGCGGTGGTCGGAGCCATCTCCGCGGCCCTGCGTCACCAGGTGGAGGCGGCGCTCGACTGCTCCCCGGACATCGCGGTGATCCTCATCGGCGGCAACGACATCACCAACCGCACCCCGCGTGGCCTGGCCGTGCGTTACCTGGCCGAGGCGGTCCGCTCGCTGCGCGCCGCCGGCTGCGAGGTGGTCGTCGGCACCTGCCCCGACCTCGGCGCGATCCGGCCGATCCAGCCACCGCTGCGCTGGCTGGCGCACCGGTGGAGTCGCCAGCTCGCCGCCGCGCAGACGGTGGCCGTGGTCGAGGCGGGCGGTTGGGCGGTGTCCCTGGGCGACCTGCTCGGCCCGCGGTTCGCGGCCGAGCCGCTGCGGATGTTTGCCTGGGACCGGTTCCACCCCTCCGCCGAGGGGTACGCCATGGCCGCCGCCGCCCTGCTGCCGACGATGTTGTCCGCGCTCGGCGCGGGGCAGGAACGACGGGTCACACCGGCGCGGGGC
The DNA here is from genome assembly GCF_049841635.1 of Micromonospora sp. DT44. Classification (NCBI taxonomy): domain Bacteria; kingdom Bacillati; phylum Actinomycetota; class Actinomycetes; order Micromonosporales; family Micromonosporaceae; genus Micromonospora; species Micromonospora sp. DT44. Next base: position 34,848 of record NZ_JBNCKS010000042.1, read on the forward strand.
GAGGGCGTACGGTCGCTGCCAGAGGCCGCGCAGGAGGCGGCCCGGCACGCCGGCACCGAGGTCAGCGGCGCCCAGGTCCGGGGCCGCGACCGGGGGCCGGCCGGCCGGTGGGCGCAGTTGCGCCGCCGGGCGTTCTTCGGTGTGCACGCGGTGCCGCAGGCAGGCTCCGCGGACACCTCGACAGTGGAGGGACTGGCATGAACGAGCGCAGCGAGCGGGACGTGACCGCCGGCTTCCCCGGCCGGCTGGGTCGGGCGGCGGCGCTCTCGCTGCTGGCCGGCACGGTGGGCGGCGCCGCCGTCCTGGCCGGCGAAGCGTTCGTCGCGCGGCACCGGCGCTACGCCCAGCCGGAGCTGGGGCTGGCGCTGCGCGCCACGATCGGCCGGGCCGACGCCGCGCCGCTGCGTCTGGTGCTGCTCGGTGACTCGTCGGCGCTGGGTGTCGGCGTCGACCGCCTCGACGACACCATCGGCGGGCAACTGGCCAACCTGCTCGCGGAGGGGCCGTCCGGCCGCCGGGTACACCTGTCCAGCGTCGGCGTCTCGGGCTCCCGCTCCACCGACCTGACCACCCAGGTCGCCCGGGCCCTGCTCGGCGACCGGCCCGACGTGGCGCTGATCCTGATCGGCGCGAACGACGCCACCGGGCTACGCCGGCCCGGCGACGCGTCCGCGTACCTGGGGGCGGCGGTGCACCGGCTGCGGGAGGCGCGCGTCGAGGTGGTGGTGGGCACCTGCCCCGACCTCGGGGCCGTACGCGCCATCGCGCCGCCGCTGCGGCAGCTCGTCGGCTGGTCCGGTCGGAGGATGGCCCGCGCGCAGACCACGGCGGCGCTGGAGGCGGGCGGGGCAGTGGTCGACCTGGCCACCGAGACCGGTCCGGTGTTCCGAGCCGACGCGGGCACGCTGTGCCACGACGGTTTCCACCCGTCGGCCGACGGCTACCGGGTGTGGGCGCACGCCCTGCTACCGGCCGTCGTGGCCGCCGCGGCGGTCGCCTCCCGGCGGTGACGCACCCCCGGCAAGGGTGACATTTCCCGCCGCTCCCGCTTCTTCCGCGCCATGTTACCGGCGGGTTAACGTTGGCCCATGCCGATTGAGTCGTCCCGCGACGCCGTCATCGTCGCTACCGCCCGCTCCCCCATCGGCCGGGCCCACAAGGGGTCCCTGCGCGATGTCCGCTCCGACGACCTCGCCGCGACCATCGTCCAGACCGCCCTGGACAAGATCCCCCAGCTCGACGCGAGCACCATCGACGACATCTACCTCGGGTGCGGCCTACCCGGCGGTGAACAGGGCTTCAACATGGCCCGCGTGGTGGCCACGCTGCTCGGCCTGGACACCGTGCCGGGCGCGACGCTGACCCGCTACTGCGCCTCGTCGTTGCAGACCACGCGGATGGCCCTGCACGCGATCCGCGCCGGGGAGGGCGACGTGTTCGTCTCCGCCGGGGTCGAGATGGTCTCCCGGTACGCCCGCGGCAGCTCCGACGGGCTGCCGCCGGAGGCGCAGGCGCTGGTCGGCGGCGGCTGGGAGAACCCGCGCTTCGCGTCCGCCGCCGAGCGCTCGAAGCGCCGCGCCCAGGGCGGCGCCGAGGTGTGGACCGACCCGCGCGACGGCGGCGACCTGCCGGACATCTACCTGACCATGGGGCAGACCGCGGAGAACCTGGCCCAGGTGTACGACGTGACCCGCGCCGACATGGACGAGTTTGGCGTACGCAGCCAGAACCTCGCCGAGAAGGCCATCGCCGACGGCTTCTGGGCCCGGGAGATCACCCCGGTCACCACGCCGGACGGCACCGTGGTGAGCACCGACGACGGTCCCCGACCCGGCGTCACCCTCGACGCGGTCGCCGGGCTGAAGCCGGTGTTCCGCCCCGACGGCCGGATCACCGCGGGCAACTGCTGTCCCCTCAACGACGGGGCCGCCGCCGTCGTGGTGATGAGCGCCCAGCGGGCCGAGGAGCTGGGCGTGACCCCGCTGGCCCGGATCGTCTCCACCGGCGTCACCGCGCTGTCGCCGGAGATCATGGGCCTCGGGCCGGTCGAGGCGTCCCGGCAGGCGCTGCGCCGGGCGGGCATGACCATCGACGACGTCGACCTGGTCGAGATCAACGAGGCGTTCGCCGCCCAGGTCATTCCCTCCTACCGCCAGTTGGGCATCCCGGAGGAGAAGCTGAACGTGATGGGCGGCGCGATCGCCGTCGGGCACCCGTTCGGCATGACCGGCGCCCGGATCACCGGCACCCTGCTCAACGCCCTCGAGTGGCACGACAAGACGATCGGTCTGGAGACCATGTGCGTCGGTGGTGGCCAGGGCATGGCCATGGTGCTCGAGCGGCTCAGCTGACGGGTTGAGCGCGCCGGGCCACAGGGCACGCCGGGCGGCTCAGAGCGCGTTGCGGGTCGCCGTCACCTCGGCGGCGGCCCGCGTCAGCACCTCGGCGTCGGCCCCGGCGGCGAGCAGGTCGGCCGTCACCACCCGCAGTTGGTCGGGCAGGGCCAGGTCGTTGTCGAGCCGGGGCACGGTTCGACGTGGTTGCCCCTCGGCGTCGGCCGCGAGGTTGGCGACCTCCTGCACCAGACGGTGCACCAGGTCGGCGCGAGGCACGTTGCCGGCGGTCGCGGTCGCGGCCCAGCGCGGCTGTTCCCAGTGCCCGACCTGGCCGACCAACAACCGCACGGCCTGCTCCAACTCCGCTACGCTCACCGCGCCGAGTCTACGGTCGGACGGCGGACGGCGGGTCAGCGGCGCAGGTAGCTGAGCAGGCGCAGCAACTGCCAGTAGAGGAACACCAGGCCGGTCAACAGACCGAACGCGCTCAGCCACGCGTACCGGCGCGGTCGGCCGTCGCGCACCGAACGCTCGACCAGGTCGAAGTCGAGGATGAAGCTGAACGCGCCCGCGATGATCGCCACCACCGAGAAGGCGTACGGCAACCAGCCGACCTGCCCGCTGACGCTGTAGACCGCCAACCCCGACCGACCGGAGACCAGGTAGGAGACGAGGTTGACCACGCTCAGCACCGCGATGCCGAGGAGCGTGCCGATCACCAGGCGGGCCAGTCGGGGGGTCGCGCGAATCACCCGGGCCCGGTACAGCGCGGTCATCCCGAGGAACACACCGAAGGTGCCGGCCACCGCCTGCACGACGATCCCCGGGTAGACCTGTTCGAAGGCCCGGCTGGCCACCCCGAGCAGCAGCCCCTGGAGCAGCGCGTAGCCGATGATCGGCACCGGATTGGTGATCCCCCGCAGCGAGATGACCAGGACCAGCACGATCGAGGCCAGGGCGGTGCCGGCCAGGGCCGCGCCCAACCACACCGCGTCGGGCACCACCGCCCAGGACACTGCGGCGGTCGCGCCGGTGAGCAGGAGCAATCCGACGGTACGCACCACGACGTCGTCGACCGTCATCGGCTCGACGTCGCGGGAGCTGACCACCCGGGACTCCAACCGGCCGGTCTCGTCCAGCCGCTTGAGCACCGGGTTGTCGCTGCGCACCGTCGCCTCCTTCGCCCGTACCCCCAGGAGATTCACTCTGCCCCGGACGGCCCGGCGGTGGCGGCGAAACGGCGCGGACGACGGCGCCCGCCCCCACGGGAAGCGGGAGCGGGCGCCGGTCAGCGGTGCGGACGAGGTCAGTCGTCGCCCTGGAAGTAGCTCAGCAGGCGCAGGATCTCGATGTAGAGCCAGACCAAGCTGACCAGGATGCCGAACGCGGCCACCCAGGAGTAGCGCTGGGGCAGGCCCATCCGGACGCCGTCCTCGATCTCCTTGAAGCTGAGCACGAAGCTCAGCGACGCGACCACGATGCAGACGAGGCTGAAGCCGATCGCGAGCGGGCTGCCGTCCCGCAGACCCGTGTTGACGCCGAACAGCGCCAGCACCAGGTTGATCAACATCACCGCGGCGAGGCCGATGATGGCCGTCGACACGATCTTCACGAACATCGGGGTGGCCCGGATGATCTTCGCCTTGTAGACCATCGTCATCACGAAGAAGATGCCGAAGCTCGCCACGGCGGCCTGGAGCACGATGCCGTCGTAGAAGGTCTCGAACGCCTTGCTGACCATGCCGACGAAGACGCCCTCGACCACCGCGTACGCGATGACCAGCGCCGGGTTGGCCATCCGGGAGAACGAGATGATCAAGCCCAGGACCAGGCCGACGACCGCCGCGGCGCCCCAGGCGAGACCGAGGAGCGAGTCGGGCACGAGCACCCAGGCGGCCGCGGCGGTGACGCCGAGGATGCCGAGCAGGGCGACCGTCTTGACGACCACGTCGTCGACGGTCATGGGCGCCACGGTGGGCGGTGCGGCCGGGTAGCCGGCCTGGGACGGGTACTGCTGCGGAATGCCGGGCTGTCCGTACGGCCCGGTCGGTGCGTACCCGGCGGAGCGCTCCCGCTCGGCCGCCTGGCCGAGCCGGGCGAGCACCGGGTTCGAGGTCTTCACTGTCTGGCCTCCCTCAGGGGGTCGTTTGCACGTGAACGTGCCCACCAAGAGTAAACTGCCCGACCCACTCCTGGTGATCACGAATGGGAACGCGAGGCCGTGGCGGATGGTGCCCGGGGCGGGGGTCGAACCCGCACGCCTTTCGGCAGCCGCTTTTAAGGCGGCCGTGTCTGCCGTTCCACCACCCGGGCGGGTGGCACCCGCGCGGCGACACGCGCGGTGCAGTGTCACCGTAGCCGGTCGGCGGCTACCCGGCGTACCCCGCCGGCCTGGCCACATTAGGGTCGATGCCGTGAGCAGCGCAGCCCCGACGGCCCCCGACGCCGCCCCTGACCAGGCGGTCCGCCTCGCCGATCCGGTCGAGCGCGCGAGCCGGGCCGGACGGCTGCGCACGGCCGTCCGCCGCCGCCGGACGGATCTACTGGTCGCCCTCATGTGGGTGACGCTGGCCGGCTGGCTGACCCACGGCCTGTGGCCCGACCCGGGCGGGCGCACGTTGGCGCTCAACCCCGAGGACCAGACGCTCTACGAATGGTTCCTGGCCGTCGACGCACGAGCGCTGCTCGGTGACTTCCACCTGCTCACCGACCGGCTCAACGCCCCGGACGGCGTCAACCTGATGGCCAACACCACGATCATCGCGCTCGGTGTGCTCTGCGCCCCGGTCACCCTGCTGTTCGGTGCGCCCACCTCCTTCGCGCTGCTCGCCGCCGCCAACCTGGCCGGCACCGCCCTCGCCTGGTACCTGCTCTTCCACCGGACGATGCGCGTCCGCCGGCTCGCCGCCGCGCTCGGCGGCGGTCTGTGCGGCTTCGGTCCCGGCATGGTCTCGCAGACCAACAGCCACCTGCACATGACGGCGCAGTGGCTGGTGCCGGTGATCGTCTGGCTGGTGGTACGGCTGCTGCGGGCGTCCGACCCCGGCGGGGGTCGTGGTCGGCCCGCCGGCCCGGACCGACGGCGGATGATCAGCTCCGCAGCCGGGCTGGCCGTCGCCGTGACCGCACAGGTCTTCATCGGCGAGGAGGTGCTCTTCCTCAGCGCCGTCACGCTGCTGGTGATGGCGATCGCCTACGCCCTCACGGACCGGGACCTCGCCCGGAGAGCGCTGCCCGGGTTCGCTGGCGGTCTGGCGATCGCCGCCGGTCTGGCGATGCTGGTGCTCGGCTACCCGCTGTGGTTCCAGTTCGCCGGGCCGCAGGGTGTCGCCGACGGGATGTTCAGCCCGGCCTACTTCTCGGCCGACCTGAGCAGTTGGTGGGCGGTCTCACCGCTGTCCGTGGCCGGCAGCGACGAGGCGTCGCGACTCACCACCGGCCCGGCCGAGTACAACACCTTCCTCGGCTGGCCGCTGCTGCTCGTCACCGCCGTCTGCGCGATCTGGGCCGGGCGACGCCGGCTGGTCCTGGTGTGTGTGGCGGCGGCCCTCGTGATGGGCGCTCTCTCGCTCGGCCCGGAGGTGGTGCTCGGCGGCACCCGCACCGCACTGCCGGGCCCGTACGCCCTGCTCTCCGGCCTGCCGGTGGTGGACGGCGCGTTGCCGATGCGGTTCGGGCTGGCACTGCTGCCGATCGTCGCGACGGTGCTGGCCCTCGCGGTCGACCGGGCACTGGGCAGCACCGGGCGGGCGCGTCGGCTGCTCCCGCTCTCCGTCGTCGCGGCTCTCCTGCCGATCTTCCCGACCCCGCTGCCGACCGCCGGCCGGCCCGCCCTGCCGGAGTTCGTCGCCGGCGGGCACTGGCGGCAGTGCGTCGATCCTGGCGGTGTGCTGGTGCCGGTGCCGCTACCCACTCCGAAGGAGCCGTGGCCGATGCGCTGGGCGGCCGCCGCCGACGCCGGCTTCGGCCTGCCCGAGGGGTTCTTCATCGGCCCCTACGGGCGCGGTGGCACCGCCGCCATGGGCACCTTCAAGCAGCCCACCTCGGCCCTGCTGGCCGACGTCGCCCGCCGCGGCGACCAACCGGCCATCGGTGACGAGCAGCGCCGGCAGGCCGCGAAGGACGCGGACTTCTGGGGCGCGTCCTGTGTGGCACTGACCGACGACGCCCCGCACGCGGCGAGCCTGAAGACCACCCTGGAGCAGCTCTACGGCCCGGCGACCAGGATCGCCGACGCCTGGACCTGGAAGGTCTGACCGGACAACACGAAAGGGCTCCTCGCCGGCAGGAGGAGCCCTTTCGTGACGATCTGGTCAGACGCGCGGAGCGCCGACCGGCTGGGACGCCTCGACGAACTCCTCACGCGGGTCGTGCAACTGGCCCAGCGCGACCACCTCACGCTTGAGGAAGAACGCCAGCGACCAGTCCACCACCACCCGGACCTTACGGTTGAACGAGGGGATCCGGCTCATGTGGTACGTGCGGTGCATGAACCAGGCCGGCCAGCCCGTCATCTTGATGCCGTACACCTGGGCGACGCCCTTGTGCAGGCCGAGGCTGGCCACGCTGCCGGCGTGCTTGTGCTTGTAGTCGACCGGCTCGCGACCCCGGATCACCGCGACGATGTTGTCGGCCATCCGCGCCGCCTGACGCACCGCGTGCTGCGCGCTCGGCGAGCAGAAGTTGCCCGGCTCCTTGGTCAGGTCCGGCACGGCGGCGCAGTCACCCGCGCTCCACGCGCCCTCGATCACCCGGTCACCGTCCACCACCTGCAGGGTGGGGATGCAGGTGACCCGCCGGCGATCGTCGCGCGGGAAGTCCGTCGCGTCGAGCATCGGCGACGGCTTCACGCCCGCCGTCCACACGATCGTGTCCGACCGGAAGCTGTCCCCGTCGGAGAGCTTCACCACCCCGTCGACACAGGACTCCAGGCGGGTGTCCAGCCGGATGTCCATGTTGCGCTTCGTGAGCTGCTGCACCGTGTAGGCGCCCATGTCCCGGTCGACCTCGGGCAGCACCCGCTGGGTCGCCTCGACGAGCACCCAGCGCATGTCCTCCGGCTTCAGCTCCGGGTAGTAGCGCAGGGCGTCCCGGGCCATGTCCTCCATCTCGGCGAGCGCCTCGATGCCGGCGTACCCACCGCCGACGAACGTGAAGGTCAGCGCCGAACGGCGGACCTCCGCGTCCGGGGTCGCGGCCGCGATGTCCAGCCGGTCCAGCACGTGGTTGCGGAGGTAGATCGCCTCGCCGATGGTCTTGAACCCGATGCCCTGCTCGTGCAGGCCCGGAATCGGCAGCGTCCGGGACACCGACCCCGGGGCCACGATCACGTGGTCGTACGCGATCTCCCGGGCCGGGCCGGCGATCGGCTGCACGGTCGCCACCTTGCGGTCGTGCTCGACACGCGTCACGGTCCCCGCCACCACCGTGCACCGGCGCAGCTCGCGGCGCAGCGGCACCACGGCGTGCCGCGGGGAGATGTTCCCCGCCGCGGCCTCGGGGAGGAACGGCTGATAGGTCATGTGGGGCTGGGGGTCCACGACGATGACCTCAGCCTCACGGGAGCTGAGCTTCTTCGACAGGCGCAGGGCGGCGTAGAGACCGACGTGCCCGGCACCCACCACAAGGATCCGCTTCGGATTCACGTCATCTATCTTTCCCCGCCCTGCTCAGGTAATCCCGCTCGCGCCCCCCATCTGTGACGGAACACAACCCCTGTGACCTGCGTAACCCTGTCGCATCACTGGTTCACCTACGCCGCAGCAGCCAACCCAGCAACGCGGCGACACCCACCGCCACCAGCAGCCCCAGCACGGTGACCCACTGGTGGCCGGTCTCGCCACCAAGACCCGCCACCCGCAACAGCAGCACCCCGAGCACGGCCGTACCCAGGAGCACCGCGGCCACCCGCGACAACCACCGGGTGATCAGTCCCGCGTCCACCACCCCGTCGTACGGCAGCAGCGCCGCCAGCGCGCACAGGGAGTGCCCCAGGTACAGCAGCGCGGCGACGGCGAGCAACCGCCACAACGCCACCGGCCGGCCGTACCCGTCGGTGGCGAGCAGCCAGCCACCCGCCATCACCAACGCCGCGAACGTCGGCCACAACCGGCGCGGACCCGCAGCCGGCAGCAGCGCGGCCACCGCCAGGAACAGCAGCGGCCGACCGGTCAACACCGCGGCGGGAAACGCCACCGCGAAACCGGCCAGCGTCGTGACGAAGATGGCGACCCGCACCAGCAGCGGTATGGCGCTGATCCGGGTCACGGCGTCCTGAACGGCCCGAACCCGCTCCCCGATCGCACTCATCGGGCACCGACCCGCGGAGCCGTCGCCAGCCGGGCCACATCCCGCAACACCTGGTCCAGGCTGCCCGCGCCGGCCCAGCGCACCACGGGCACACCGTGCTCCCGGAGCTGCCCGATCATCGTCTCCCGGTCCAGTCGCCACAGGCGGTACGCCACCTCGGCCCACCCCCGGTCCTTCGGCGGAGTCAGGTCGGCCGGCAACGTGTCGACCGCCACCACGAACCGACCGGCGCGCGCCAGCCGTGCCAGCATCTGCGCCGACCGCTCGTCCAGCAGCGGGGTGAGGACCACCACCAACGCGTCCGAGGAGAGCAACTGCGGACCGAAGACCTGGTCGTACGGCTCGTGCTGGGTTGCCTCGGCGCGTACGTCGAGCAGCCATTCCAGCACCGTCAGGTACTGCCGGCGGCCGGCGCCGGGGCGCAGTCGACGGGCGCCCGGCCCGTACTCCAGCAGCGACACCCGGTCGCCCCGGTGCAGGTAGTGCTCGGCGATCGCGGCGGTGGCCCGCACGGTGGTGTCCAGTACGGACGCGGCGCCGTCCACACCGCCGGAACGGCCCGCCTCGGCGAGCACGTCGAGCAGCAACACCACCTCGGCGTCGCGGTCGGACAGCGTCGCCGCGACGTGCAACTGCCGGGCGCGCAGCGACACCCGCCAGTCGACGCGGCGGAGCCGGTCGCCCGGGGCGAAGACCCGCACTCCGGCCAGCTCACCGCCCTCTCCGGGACGGCGGGAGTGGTGCGCGCCCACCAGACCGGCGGCGCGGGGCATCGCCTCCACCGCCTCGAACGGCTCGGTACGCGGGTAGACCCGCACCCCGACCGGTTCGGTGATCACCGCCCGGGACACCAGCAGGCCACCCGCCGCGGCGACCCGCGCCCCGGCCGGGCCGACGGGGTGTCGACCCCAACGCAGAGCCCGCCCGGCCAGTTCCAGGTCCACCGCCGCGCCGCTGGGCACCGAGGTCACGAACGGCCGGTCGGCGGCCGAGCGTCCCCGGCCGGAGGCGGGCGGGGTGGCGGTTGCCGGCGGCGCGGCGACGGGTTCGACACCGGCGAAACCGGCACGGGCGATCCGCAGCCACGGCGAGACCCGCGACCGCACCACCACGAGGTCGTAGTCGACCGTGTCCGGGTTGCCGACACTCACCGCCGCCGACACCTCGCCGCCCTCGACCAGCGGTCCGTCCTCGGCACTGGTGATCCAGACCTGCGGCAGGGCGGTGGGCCGGCGACGCAGGGCGTACGCGGTGCCCAGCGCGAACGGCGCCGCCAGCACGACGAGGTCGACCCGTCCCAGCAGCACCCCCGCCACCAGCAACAGGCCGGCGAGCAGCACGGCGCGGCCGAGCGCCGGGGTGGGCGCCCAGCCGGCGCTCGACTCCGGCTCGGTGGATCGCGGCGCGGACGCGGTCGGACCGGTCATCAGTGCCGGGGCCCGCCGGCGGCGTAGCTGGGCAGGGCGCCGCTGGCCGGAGCCGGCGTCCCCTCCAACACCTCACCGACCACGAACGCCGGGTCGACGCGGCGCAGCCACATCTCGGGGCGCAGGGTGATCCGGTGGGCCAGCGCGGGCGCGGCGACCTCCTTGACGTCCTCCGGCACCACGTAGTCCCGGCCGCCGAACACCGCGCGTACCCGGGACAGCAGCAGCAACGCCATGGAGCCACGCGGCGAGGCACCGACCAGCACCGACGGGTGCTCCCGGGTGGCCGCCGTGAGCGCCACGATGTACCGACCGATGGAGTCCTCCACCACCACGTCCTCCAGGGCGGCCTGCATGGCCCGCAGGGTGGCGGCGTCCACCACCGGTTTGATGTCCGCCTCCTCGCGGCGGCGGCTCATCCGGCGGCGCAGCACCTCCCACTCCTCCTCGTGCTGCGGGTAACCGAAGGAGACCCGCAGCAGGAACCGGTCTAGCTGCGCCTCGGGCAGCGGATAGGTGCCCTCGTACTCGATGGGGTTGGCGGTGGCCAGCACGTGGAACGGCTCGTCCAGCTTGTACGTGACGCCCTCGACCGAGACCTGCTTCTCCTGCATGGCCTCGAGCAGCGCGGACTGGGTCTTCGGCGGCGTCCGGTTGATCTCGTCGGCGAGGAGCAGGTTGGTGAAGACCGGCCCGGCCCGGAAGGTGAAGTCGCCGTTGCGCTGGTCGTAGAGGAAGGAGCCGGTGACGTCGGCGGGGAGCAGGTCGGGGGTGAACTGGAGGCGGCGGAAGTCCAGCCCGAGCGCCTGCGCGAAGGAGCGCGCGGTCAGCGTCTTGCCGAGGCCGGGCAGATCCTCCAGGAGCACGTGCCCACCCGCCAGGATCCCGGCGAGGACCAGTTCCAACGCGTCGCGCTTGCCGACCACGACGGTGCCGACCGCGTCCAGGACGGCCCGCGCCAGGCGACCGACCTCGGCGGCGGGCATGCTCCGGTCCACGTCGTTCATCAGATTTTCTCCAGTTCGGCGACGATCACCGCGAGGTCGCGCGGCGACGGGGGGCGTCGGGGCGGGGTTTCCAGGAACGTCCACAGCCGGTCGCCCAGCAGGGCGCGGGCGCGGGCCGGATCCGACTCACGGGTCACGGCGTGCTTCAGGCGAAGCCGCTCGTCGGCCAGTTCCGCGAGCCGGGGCAGGATCACCCCGGTGAAGCGTTCGGGTCGCGTGGTGGACCAGTCCAGCGGCAGTTCCCAGCCGTTGATCGCGGCGCGCAGCGCGTCCCGGGCACCCCAGTTCCAGGTGCCGTCGTCATCCTGGGCGAGCCGGGTGCGGGACCTCGCCGCGGGTGGCGGTGCGAGCGCGGCGGCGACCCGGCGTACCGCGGACACGGCGAACACCCCGGCGATCAGGATCGCCAGGGAGATCTGCAGGCCGACCACCCGGAGACCGACGACGAGCACGGCGACCAGGGCCGCGTTGCCGGCCACGGCCCGGAACACCCGCCCGGCCCGGCCACCGGAGCCCCGGTCATCGTGCCTCGGCCGCTCCTCCTCGAAGGTGAGCAGGTCGTCGATGCTGGCGCTGCCGCTCATGCCGGCATCTCGGGCGGGCCCGTCGTCACGATGGTGAGTTCGCCACGCAGACGCCGCAGCGCGGCACGGGCCTGGTCGCGGGTGCCCGCACCGACCTCACGCGTGGCGTACCGGGCCTCGCGGTAGACGTGCGCGAACTCGGCCAGCACGTCGGCGCTGACGATCGCCGGGACACCTGTCGACTCGTCGCCCCGCAGCAAACGGGTGACCAGGTCGGTCGGTGTGTCGCCGAGATGCCGGGGCACACCGGCGGCGGAGGCGGCCTCCTCCAGGCGTACCCAACAGGCGATGACCGCGACCCGGGGATCAGTGGACTGGTCGTCCAACTCCACCAGGCCGGCGTCCAGGGCGGCGACCACCTCGCGGGCCGTACCCTCGGCCGTACGCCGGGCCCGCTGCGCCGGTAGGGCCCGCGAGGTACGACGCAGCGCGCCACGGAGCAGGATCCAGGTGAGGTAGCCGAGCACCGCGAGGATCGCCAGCCCGAGCAGGGCCATCGCCGCGGTCGCGATCCACTGCGGGATGTGCGCCTGGGTGGCCTCGCCGGCGTCCCTCGGTTCGACGGGGATCGACGGCGACGGCACGTCCGTCGGATATTCCGGTACCCACGGCACGTTCTCGGCGGCCGGCGGGATCCGGCTCGCGCCGATCGACGAGTGGGCGGACGCGAGCGCGGCCGCCGCGAGCAGGGCCGCCACCACACCCACCGGCCACCAACGGCGGAGCAGGCCGAGCACCGGGCGGACCACACCTGACCCGGCGGGCGGCGACGGCGCGGGCGGGCGTGTTCCGGTCGTCATCGCCACCACCCCACGCGTCCTCAGTCCACTTCGGCCAGCTGCTTGGCCCGGCCGAAGACGTCGTCCAACATCCCCGGTGTCAGCCGCCCGGTGAAGGTGTTCTGCTGGCTGACGTGGTAGCAACCGAGCAACTCCGGCACGGCCGCGCCGGACCAGTGTGCCCCATGGCCGAACGCCGGTCGCGGGCTGGGCGGGCGCTGCCCGTACACGTGGCGGAGCACCGGCCACCACGCGGCCCAGGCGAACGCGCCCAGCGCGACCACGACGCGCAGGGTGGGTCGGATCAGCGTGACCTCACGGTGCAGCCAGGGCGCGCAGGTGTCCCGTTCGTCTGGGGTGGGCTTGTTGTCCGGCGGCGCGCAGCGGACGGCCGAGAAGATCCGGGTGTCCCGCAGGGTGAGCCCGTCGTCGGCGGCGACGCTGGTCGGCTGGTTGGCCAGGCCGGCCCGGTGCAGGGCCGCGAAGAGCACGTCGCCCGAGCGGTCGCCGGTGAAGATCCGGCCCGTGCGGTTGCCGCCGTGCGCGGCGGGCGCGAGGCCCAGGATGGCGATGCGCGCGTCGCCGGGCCCGAATCCGGGCACCGGCCGACCCCTGTACTCCTGGTCGCGGAAGGCGGCCCGCCGGGTGCGGGCCACCTCCTCCCGCCACCCGACCAGCCGAGGGCAGGCGAAACAGTCGCTGACCCCCGCGTCGAGATCGGCCAGGTCCGCCGACCGCGCGGCACGGGCGACGACCTGGTCGGGGGTACGGGACTCAGCCAAGCTTGGCCCGGAAGAGTTCGAGGGTGCGTGCCCAGGCGCTGGAGGCGGCGCGCTGGTCGAACGCCTCCGGCCGGTCGTCGTCGAAGAACCCGTGCGAGGTGCCCGGGTAGTCGTAGAGCTGGCAGGTGCCGCCGGCCTCCTCGACGGCCCGACGTACGGCCTGCACACCCTCGTCGGTGGAGGTGCCGTCCTGATCGGAGCAGTGGACGATGGCGGCCTTGCCGGCGTAGTCGACCCAGTCGGAACGCATCGACTCCCAGGACAGGGCGGGATAGAAGCCCGCGGTGGCCACGATCCGCTCGGAGCGGGTCGCCGACTTGAGAGCCAGGCTGCCACCGGCGCCGAACCCGACCGCGCCGACCTTGCCGGTGACCTCGGGACGCCCGGCGAGGTAGTCGGCGGCGTCCGCGACGTCCTTCGCCGCCTCGGCCACTCGCGTCGCCAACTCGTGCTGCGCCTCGGCCGCCTGGCTGGTCTCCGTGTCGTGCCGGAAGTTCGGGACGAGGGCGACGAAGCCGGCCTCGGCGAACCGGTCCGCGACCGACCGGATGTGCGGGACCAGGCCCCACGACTCCTGCAGGACGATGACGGCCGGGCTGGCCGTGCCGCTCGCGGGTATCGCGAGATACCCCTCGCTCGTGCCCCCGTTGCTGCGGTAGCTCACCATGTCGCCCATCGGCCGTCCTCCTAGCGGTCAGTCATCGTTGGCTGGTCGCCCAGTGGTCCTACGTGCCGGTAGCCTGCCACGCCGTGACCCCGGCCGGGAAGACGTCGGAACAGTGGCATTCACCTCCCGTTCGCCGGGTGGTGACCGCGGGTACGCCGACGGCGGCGGGGAATGTTCCCCGCCGCCGTCATCGGTGCTTCAGGCGTGTTATCAGGCCTTCTTGGTCAGGCAGAGCACGTAGCCCTTCTTGCCCGACTCGATGCTGTAGAAGACGTACCCCTCCTCGCCTTCCTTGAAGAACTCGTTGCAGGTGGTCTCGGACTTGGCCTGCGCCTCGGTCTGCCCGTCGAGCCGACCGACCACGTTGTACGCGGCGTCGGTGGAGGTGCACTCGACGACCTTGGCGCCGTCGACCTCCTCCTCCTTGTCACCCTTGATCTCGGGCAGCTCGGCGATGCAGTCGCCGGCCTTCGCGTCAGCGGTCTCGTCCTTGTTCACGAAGTTGCCGATGGCCGTGCCGAGGCCGAACTTCAGGCCGGCGATGACGAGGAAGATGACGATCGCGCCGATGATGCCGAGCGCCTTCTTCCCGCCGGACTTACCCTCCGGCTCGGCCGGCGGCGGCGTCTCGACGGCCGGCTGGGCCGGCGTGCCGACGGCCGGCTGGGCCGGCGTCTCGGCGGCCGGCTGGGCCGGCGCTGCGTCGGACGCGGGGGGCGGTGCGACCTGCTCTGACACGGGGGTTCCTTCCGAGGGATGAACGAGCAGACGACACCGTAACGATCATTGATTTCCGGTGCCGTCCCGCTCACCTCGTCCGTTCAGCTATTTCCCAGCCTCGTGTCCATGATCTGGTTCTCATCGCCCATCAGCTCGTCGCGGTCGGAGTCGGCTCGTCACTCGGCGTCGCGCTCGGGCTTGCCGGCGTCGCGCTCGGGCTTGCCGGCGTCGCGCTCGGGCTTGCCGGCGTCGCGCTCGGCGTCGGCGTGCCGGTCGGTGACTCGCTGGCCGACGGCGTGCTGGTCGGCGCCTCGGGCATCCGCGGACCCCGGGCCCCGAACGGCGGCCGGTCCGAGCAGTACGGGTACGGCCGCAGCAGCGGATTGCCGTACTCGTCGACGCGGCCTTCACAGTCCGGGTAGCCCAGGCGGATCGGATTGCCGTTCTGGTCGAAGAGCCGGGCGTTCTCCACCAGCCGACCCTCGCTGTCGTAGACGAAGACGTCCCGCACCTGGCTGTACGGGTCGTTGATCGAGGTCGGATCGATGCCGTAGTCGCCGTACCGCATCCGGTCCTCGGCCTGCACGAGAGCGGAGAGCGCGAAGACGACGAGCACCGCGCTGCCGATCTGCACCGCCGATCGCGGCCAGCGGGTGAGCTGGGCCGAACGGCGGCCGAGCCAGATCGAGGCGAGCACGAAGGCGACCAGCATGATCAGACCGGCGAGCAACTCCCCACCGAAGCGGGGCAGCACCCCGAAGCTGCCGCCGGTGCTGATCACGGTGAGCAGCATCGCCGCCAGGTAGCCGCGCAGCACCCACCAGGCGGGGCGCAGCAGACGGAGGAATTCGCTCGCCGTCGCGTACCCCAGGGGTGGGCCGAGCCGGGAGTCGAGCGCGCGCAGCCGGCCGCGGACCCGGACCATGGCGGTGGCGACCCGCTGGTCGAGGTTGCGTCCACCGCCCTCGCCGACGCCGGCCGCCGCGCGCAACTCGGCGGCGTAGGTTTCCGGCTCGCCCAGCCGCTCGACGAGCGTGCCCTCGGCCTCGGCGGCGACCTCGGTGAGATGGTCGGCGAGATCCTCGGTCAACTCGGTGCGGCGATCCGCCGGAAGGTCGGCCAGCGCGGCCCGGACCCGCGCCACGTAGTCGGTGATCTCCTGCTCCGTGACGGTCATGCCGCCAGCCCCCGTTCGTCGAGCAGCGTGTCCATGGTGGTGGCGAACGAGCGCCAGAGCTTGCCGGAGCGGGTCAACTGGTCACGCCCGGCGGCGTTGAGCGAGTAGTACTTGCGGTGCGGGCCGGTCTCGCTCGGCACGACGTAGGTGGTGAGCAGGCCGGCGGCGAAGAGACGGCGCAGCGTGCCGTAGACCGAGGCGTCGCCGATCTCCTCCAGGCCGGCCTCGCGGAGCCGGCGCAGGATGTCGTAGCCGTAGCCGTCCTCCTCCCGGAGGACGGCCAGGACGGCCAGATCGAGCACGCCCTTCAACAGCTGTGTGGTGTCCACGCATTGCACAGTAGTCTGCAATGCGAAGTAGCGTCAACGACTCGCCGACGTGCGGGGTGGTGATCCACTCGGATTCCCGGAAGACGCGGCATTCGAGGCGCTTGGACACCCCGGCTTCACGGAAGGCGAGTTGATCACGCGCCGCGAGTAGGGCCTTCCCCCTGCTCCGAGCCGGCCGGATCGGGAGCAGGATGCCTGGCGGTCCAGCTCACGAATCTGGCGAACAGGTCGGCCGGGGATGGCGCGGGGTTCGGATTGAGCTTGATCAGATCCGCGGTGGCCGCGAACAACAGGCCAGCCATGTAGACACTCAGGCCGACCCGGTCACGGCGGTACTCGATGCTCAACAACAAACGCGCGGGCTGACACGGCCAGGCGGCCGCGCAGACGCGGCACAACCAGAGAGGCCGCATCGGCAGGTGCGGGCGTACCGCCCGACGCTGGCGACCGCGATCAGGGGAAACGTCAGGTGTCGCCATCCCTCGATCGTGCTACCTCCGTATACGGTCGTCAACCCCGATCGCTGTTAGCGATCGCTCGGCAATCGCTGGTACCTACCGTCAACCCATGGGCGAGTTCGTGGGGATCGCGGAGATACGAGACATGCTCGGCGGCGTTTCGCGCGCTCGGGCTTCCGTGGTCGCCTCCCGGCGCGACTTCCCCGCACCCCACCAGGTGTTGCGGATGGGTCAGATCTGGCGGCGCACCGACGTCGAAGAGTGGATTCGGCAGCACCGGCCAGACCTGGCGGCTGACTGAGCCTTAGATCAACACGAGATCGCCGATACGGGGGTGTCCAGGTGGCCCGGATACCGCGACATCGGCGATGTCGAGTCGATCAAGGACGCGGGTGGCCTACTGGAGGCTCCAGGCGATGCCGTCCAGGATGTCGTGCTCGGACGCGACCACAGACGGCATGCCGGCCCGCTCCATGATCACGCGCAGCACCAGCGCCCCCGCGCCGATCACGTCGGCCCGACCGGGGTGCATCACCGGGATCTGCAGCCGCTGCGCGCTGGTCCGCTCCAGCAGGTCCGTGGTCACCCGCGCCACCTCCTCGTACGAGACCCGGGCGTGGTGGATGCGCTCCGGGTCGTACCCCGGAAGGTTCTGGGCGATGGCGACCACGGTGGTGACCGAACCGGCGAGGCCGATGAGGGTTGCCGCCTCCCGGCCGGGCACCGCCGCGAGCGCCCGGTCCACGACGGCGGCGATGTCGGCCTCCGCCGCCGCGACCTGCTCCGGCGTCGGCGGGTCACCCGCCAGGTGCCGTTCGGTCATCCGGACGCAGCCGATGTCCACCGAGATCGCCGACCGCACACCGGCCCGGTCACCGACCACGAACTCGGTCGAGCCGCCACCGATGTCGACGACGAGGAACGGCTCCTCGGCGTCGGCCGGCAACCCGCGCACCGCGCCCGTGAACGACAGCCGGGCCTCCTCGTCGCCGCTCACCACCTCGGGTGGCACGCCGAGGGTGTGCCGCACCATCTCGGTGAAGTCGGCGGCGTTGGCGGCGTCCCGCGAGGCCGAGGTCGCGCACATGCGTACCCGCTGGGCGCCCAACTTCTCGATGTCGGCGGCGTACGACGCGAGCGCCACCCGGGTCCGTTCGATCGCCTCCGGGGCGAGCCGGCCCGTCCGGTCCACGCCCTGCCCCAGCCGGACGATCTCCATCCGCCGGGTCACGTCGGTCAGCGGGGCCTGCGGCCCGGCCGACTCCTCCGGCAGGTCGGCGACCAGCAGTCGGATCGAGTTGGTCCCGCAGTCGATGGCCGCCACACGCGTCGTCACCCGGCAACCCTACGACAGCCCACCGACCAGCTCCTGCTCAGAGGCGGAGCAGCATCCGGGTGTTGCCGAGCGTGTTGGGCTTGACCCGCTCCAGGTCCAGGAATTCCGCGACGCCCTCGTCGTACGAGCGCAGCAGCTGCTCGTAGACCGGCTGCGGCACCGGCGCGCCGTCGATCTCGCGGAAACCGAACGAGCCGAAGAACTGGGTCTCGAAGGTCAGGACGAAGATCCGTGCCACACCCAACTCCCGAGCCACGTCGATCAGCTCGCGCACCAGCCGGTGCCCGATCCGCTGGCCCCGGCAGGACGGATCCACGGCCACCGTACGGATCTCGGCCAGGTCCTCCCACATCACGTGCAGCGCCCCGCAGCCCACCACGACGCCGTCGTCGGCCCGGACCGCGACCCGGAACTCCTGCACGTCCTCGTACAGGGTCACGGTGGCCTTGCTCAGCAGGCGCCGGTCGTCGGTGTACGTGTCGACCAGCCGGCGGATGCCCCGCACGTCCCGGGTGCGGGCACGCCGCACCAGGATCTGCCCCTCGGCCTGGGTGGTCATTCGCTGTCGGGTAGGTCCACGCACGGCCCCGCCGTCCACCAGGGCTCGACCAGCGCCAACGTCTCGTCGCCGAACGGGTTCACGCCGGGGCCGGCGCCCAGGGCGTGGCCGAGGTGCACGTGCAGGCACTTCACCCGGCCCGGCATTCCACCGGCCGAGATGCCGGCGATCTCCGGCACCTCGCCGATCGCGTCCCGGCGGGCGAGGTAGTCCTCGTGCGCCGCCCGGTAGTGGGCGGCCAGCTCCGGATCGGTCGCCAACCGGTCGGCCATCTCCCGCATCAGCCCCGCCGACTCCAGCCGGCTGCACGCCGCGGTGGCCCGGGGGCAGGTCAGGTAGAACAGCGTCGGGAACGGGGTGCCGTCGGCGAGGCGGGGCATCGTCTCCACCACGTCGGGCAGGCCGCACGGGCAGCGGTGGGCCACCGCCCGGGTGCCCCGGGGCGGGCGGCCGAGCTGCGCGGCCACCGCGGCCAGGTCGGCCTCGGTCGCCGGTTCCCGCTGCGGCAGGGGTACGGAATCCGCCGCCGGCTCCGACGGGGGTACGACAGTCACGGTGCTCGTCTCTCCTGGTGTGCTGGTCGGTGGATCACTTGCCCGGCTGCTGGTTGTCCGCCGCGCGCACGCTCGACCAGAGGGTGTCGTACCAGGTCGAAGGCCCGGCCGGGGCACCCGAACCGGCCGGCTTGCCGGCGTCGCGGGCGGCGCCCTCAGCGTCGTTCATGACCACCATCATCTTCTCGCCCGGTCGACCCATGAAGAACCGCTCCCGGGCCTGTGTGATCTTGTACTCGGGGTCCTGCCACTTGGCGGCCTTGGCGGCGAGTTCGGCGATTTCCTTCTCCTGCGCCGACTGGGCCGCCTCCATCCGCTCGATGTCGGCCTGCTGGTCCAGGTAGACCCGCACCGGGTAGGTGTACGCCAGGGCGAGCGCGATCAGCACCGCGAACAGGACGGTGGCCCGGCCGGTGAAGCGACGGGGATGGGGTGCGGCGAGCCGCTTGACGGCACCGCCACCGGCGGCGGTACGCCGGGCGGCGGCCGGACGACTCGCGGAGCGCCCACCCTCGGCGCCCCGGACCGTGCCCGGTGCGCGACCGGCGGCACCGCGTGGTTCGGCGCGTACGCCGGCGTCCCGGAGGGACCCGCGGGTGGCCCGCCCGGCACCCGGCCGGCCGGCCTGACCCGGTCGGCGGGCGGGCCGTTGACCACCCGGTGTGCGGCGCTGCATCGTCACACCCCTCCCCCGAGGCTACGTCTGTCGCGTACGTGCGCCGGGAGGCCCCAGGTGGGGCCTCCCGGCAACCACACTCAGGCCGAACGGTAACGCGGGAACGCACCCGCGCCCGCGTAGCGCGCCGCGTCGGCCAGCTCCTCCTCGATCCGGAGCAGCTGGTTGTACTTGGCGACCCGGTCCGAGCGGGCTGGAGCGCCGGTCTTGATCTGGCCACAGCCGGTGGCGACCGCCAGGTCGGCGATGGTGGTGTCCTCGGTCTCGCCGGAGCGGTGACTCATCATGCACTTGAAGCCGGCCCGGTGGGCCAGGTCCACCGCGTCCAGGGTCTCGGTCAGCGAACCGATCTGGTTGACCTTCACGAGGACGGCGTTGGCGGCCTTCTCCGCGATGCCACGGGCGATGCGCTGCGGGTTGGTCACGAACAGGTCGTCACCGACGATCTGCACCCGGTCGCCGATCGACGCGGTCAGCGTCTGCCAGCCGGACCAGTCGTCCTCGGCCAGCGGGTCCTCGATCGACACGATCGGGTACTCGTCGGCGAGCTTGGTGTAGTAGGTGCTCATGTCCTCGGCGGACTTCGCGGCGCCCTCGAAGGTGTAGGTGCCGTTCTCGAAGAACTCGGTGGCCGCCACGTCGAGCGCGAACACGATGTCGGTGCCGAGCCGGTAGCCGGCCTTCTCGACCGCCTCGGCGATCAGATCCAGGGCAGCCGCGTTGGTGGGCAGGTTCGGCGCGAAGCCACCCTCGTCACCGAGCCCGGTCGACAGGCCCTTCTTCTTGAGCACCGACTTCAGCGCGTGGTAGACCTCCGCGCCGGAGCGCAGCGCCTCGCGGAAGGTGGGCGCGCCGATCGGCGCGATCATGAACTCCTGGACGTCGACGTTGGAGTCGGCGTGCGCGCCACCGTTGAGGATGTTCATCATCGGCACCGGCAGCAGGTGCGCGTTCGGGCCGCCCAGGTAGCGGAAGAGGCTCAGCTCGGCGCTGCTGGCGGCGGCCTTCGCCACCGCGAGGGAGACCCCGAGGATGGCGTTCGCGCCCAGCTCCGACTTGCTGTCGGTGCCGTCGATGTCGAGCATCTTCTGGTCGATGAGCCGCTGCTCGCTGGCCTCGTAGCCGATGAGCTGGTCGACGATCTTGTCTTCGACGTTGGAGACCGCCTTCTCCACGCCCTTGCCCTGGTAACGGTCGGCGTCACCGTCGCGCAGCTCGATCGCCTCGAACGCGCCGGTGGAGGCGCCGGAGGGCACCGCGGCGCGGGCCACCGTGCCGTCGTCCAGGCCGATCTCGACCTCGACCGTCGGGTTGCCCCGCGAGTCGAGAATCTCCCGCGCGACGATTCCCTCGATGGTTGCCACTGAGTCGCTCCTCGTTGTTGTGATCCGGTCCGTGGGTGGGCCGCGACGGTGCGGCTGAGGCAGGTGTTGAACGCAGCGTATCGGGCGACGAGATCGGGCACGGCGTCGCCCGCGCACCCGAGTCGCCCCGCGGTGACGGACATTCCCGTATTTCCGGGCGTCAACCGGCAACGGGTTTGCGCTGCGCGGACTAGATCCACCAGGCTGGTCGCCATGCCCGCCGCCACGACCACCCTCCGCATGCTCGCCGTGTCGGTCATCGCGTCGCTCACGGTCACCGGCTGTCAGACATTCGAGGACGCCGGCAGCGCCATGGGTCGCTCGGATCTCGTCAACGACCTCGCCGCCCGCCTCGACCGGGCACTGGAGTTGACCTACACGGCCGACTACCAACTGCCCGGCGGCCAGACCGCCGCGATCGTCCAGGCGCAGGACCCGGCCCGCTCCGCCTACACCTACCCGGGTGGGCGGCTCACCGTCACCCCCGACGCCGTCACCCGCTGCACAGGGACCGGCAGTCGGACGGTGTGCACGCTCGTCCCGCCGCCCACGCCCGGCAGCAAGCCCACCGTCGCCCTGTTCGACGAGGCGAACCAGCAGGGTCTCGTCACCCCGCCCGTGGTGGTCG
Organism: Micromonospora sp. DT44; assembly: GCF_049841635.1. Taxonomy (NCBI): domain Bacteria; kingdom Bacillati; phylum Actinomycetota; class Actinomycetes; order Micromonosporales; family Micromonosporaceae; genus Micromonospora; species Micromonospora sp. DT44. Next base: position 56,540 of record NZ_JBNCKS010000042.1, read on the forward strand.
GCCTGCTGACCGCCGCCGCCCTCGACCCGCAGGCGGTGATCAAGCAGAGCGACACCACCGTCGCCGGGCACCACGCCGCCTGCGTCGAGGTCGAGCGCTCGGACGGCGACTTCAGCGCCTGCGTGACCACCGAGGGCGTGCTCGGCAGCTTCCTCGGCTCGGTCGACGGCAAACCGATGGAGCTGGCGTTGAGCGACTACTCCGAGTCGGTCGAGAAGGACGCGTTCGACCCGCCCGCCGGAGCAGGCGTGGTGGACAACCGCCCCGGCGGCTCCTGACCGCGTACCCCCGGCTCCTGCTGGCTGTGCCGACGCGACGGGTGACCGCCCGGCGGCCCGGCGGGCGTCAGACGCCGAGCAGGGCGCGCAGGTGGCGCGGGGGCGGGCAGTCGTGGGCGAGCATCGCGTCGTGCCAGTCGCGCGCCGACACGCCCTCCGGCCGGGCGGCGGCGATCTCGGCCACCTCGCTGTACCCGACGAAGTACGTGGAGAGCTGCGTCGAGGTGAGCAGGGAGCGACGCCACTTGCCGGCGGCCTCCCCCTCCTCCTGGAAGCCACGACCGGTCATCAACGCCATGGCCTCGGCCTCGGGCAGCTCCTCGGCGTGCACCAACTGGTCGAGCAGCGCGTTGATGGTCATGCGGAGCTGCATCTTGAGCTGCTGCATCCGCACCGGCAGACCGCCGAAGCCGAGACCGGCCATCAGCTCCTCGGCGTACACGGCCCAGCCCTCGACGAACGGGCCGGAGCGGGCCAACGCCCGCACGCGCGTGCCGCCGACGTGACGCCGGGCGTGGGCGAGCTGGAGGAAGTGGCCGGGCATCGCCTCGTGCACGGTCAGGTTCGGAACCATGTGATCGTTGTACTCGCGGTAGAAGGAGTCGACACGCTGCGCCGACCAGTCCGCCGGGGTGGGCGCGATGCAGTAGAACGTCGGCACCGCCGCGGTCTCCAACGGGCCGGGCGAGTCGCAGTACGCCACCGCGACGCCCCGCGCGAACTCCGGCATCTCCTGGATCACGCACCGGTCGTCGACCAGGGTGACCAGGTCGTGCAGCCGGACGAAATCGGTCGCCTCGTCCAGGGTCACACCGGCCAGCTCGACGATCGTCGAGTCGTCCGGGTGCTCGGCGGCCAACAGGTCCAGCGCCCGGCGTACCGTCTCGTCGTCGGCCGGACCACCGACCAGCTCGACGGCCGCCGCGCGGATCTCCTCGGTGACCCGGTCCAGGTTGGCCCAGGCCCGGCGCTGGATCTCGGCGGCCCCCAGCTCGGTGTCGAGGGTGTGCCAGAGCCGCGCCTCCCAGCGGCGGCGGCCGAGGCGCGGGTCGCGGCCCGGCCCGGCGTCGGCGGCCAACCGGACCCGCAGCCAGGCCACGAACTCGTCCAGCGCGGCGATCGCGGCGGTCGCCGCCGGCTCGACCCTCTCGAAGCCGCCCGGCGCCTGCGCGATCAGCCCCGGTAGCTCGTCACGGATGAGCGCGGCCGTGCCGGTGAACTGCCCGACCGCCGTCTCCGCGTGGATCCGCGGCATGTCCCGCAGCGTCGCGCGTGCGGTGGCGAGGGCATCCGGTACGGCGGCGAGCCGGCCGGCGAGCTGCGTCAGGCGCACCTCGGCCGGGGCGTACGGGCGGGCCAGCAGGGGGTGCAGCAGCGGGCCGGGGTTGTGGGCCAGCGGGTTCCACTCGTGCGACCGGATCTCGGTGAGCTCGAACAGCTCCCGGTCGACGAAGGAGGTGAGCAGCGCGTGGTCGACCTGCTCGTCGACGTCCAGCGCGTCCGGGTCCAGTTCGGACAGCGCATTCGCCGCGTCGGTGAGCATCACCCGGTCGGCGGCCAACGCGTCGGCGGACAGGTCAGGAAGCCGGTCGTCGAACCGATGGTCCCCGGCCGAGGTGGCAACCCCCGGCCGAGCCTCCAGCAGTGCTTCAACAACCCGTTCCGCCAGTACCCCAAACTCCTCCACCCGCCAACCCTACCGATCACCCCGCGCTTCCCTCGTTGATCATGAAGTTATTACCCGCCGCAGCGGCGTGTCACGGCAATAACTTCATGATCAACGCGGTCAGGCGGGTGGGGGTGGGGTTTCGGCGGCGCGGATGGTTTCGGCGTGGGTTAGGGCTGCGCGGCGCAGGGCCGCCTCCGGGTCCAGGTTGGCCTTGCGGGCTTCGGCCACCAGGGTCAGGAGGGTGGCGCCCAACTGCGCTTCCTCGGTGGCCGCTGGCGGCGGTGCGGGGACGGTCAGCCCCGCGCGGGCGGCGCGGTCGAGGATCTGCGCGGCCAGGGACAGGGCGGGTTGGCTGAGCGCCACGCCGTCCAACACCGAGTCGCGCGCCTTCTCGACCCGCTTGATCCGCTCCCAGTTGGCGGTGATCTCCTCCAGCGTGCCCGCCTCCGCACCGGCGAAGACGTGCGGATTGCGCCGGATCATCTTGTCGACCAGGCCACCGGCCACGTCGTCGATGTTCCACCGCTCACCCTCGGGCAGCTCCTCGGCGAGCCGCGCGTGCAGCACCACCTGGAGCAGCACATCGCCCAACTCCTCGCGGAGCGCGTCGGTGTCGTCGGCGCTGATCGCGTCGTACGCCTCGTAGCTCTCCTCCAGCAGGTAACCCGCGAGGCTACGGTGCGTCTGCGCCCGCTTCCACGGGTCACCGCCCGGCGAGGCCAGCCGGTCCAGCACGGCCACCGCGTCGAGCAGCCGTGCCCCCGGCGGATCCCACGAGCCGTACATCAGCTCCATCTCGGCGAGCCCCGGCTCCCGGGCCAGCCGCAGACCCAACTCCCGGGCCAGCGACTCGTCCCCGGCCGGTCCGGCCAGCCAGACCGCCGTACCGTGCGCCGCGACCGTGTCCAGCAACGCCTGCGTGGCCGGGCCGTCCACAACGGTCACCTCGGCGCCCGCCTGCCGCACGGCCGTGGTCAACTCGCTCTCCGCGCCGGTAAGCACCGGATGCTGGCGTACGACGTCCCAGGCAGCCGAGGTCAGCAGGCCGGCCGGCAGCCGGGGCGAGGTGACCAGCAGGACGATCCGTGCCGTCATGCTCAGCTGGCCGTACCCTCGGCGTCCGGGTTGGGGCTCGACGGCGACGCGTCCGGGGTCGAGATGTCGGTGACCGGGCCCTCTTCGTTGATGAACGGCAGCGCGTAGAAGATGACCGACTGACCGGTGCTCACCAGCGAGGGCACCCCCACCTCGCGGTAGCGCGGGTTGATGGAGACGTCGGCCCGGTCCGCCTCGTCCTCAAGCGCGACGCTGAGGGCGGTGGCGCTGCCGACGAAGGCACCCTCGCCGAACCGCTGACGGACCTCGGTCACCGGCAACCCACCCGGGATCGCCCCGACCTTGGCCAGCGCCTGGTAGACGGCCATCACCGACTCGTCGCTCACCTCGGCCGGCGGAAGCTGCTGGTTGAAGGCCTGAAGCAGGTCGACCCACTCGCCCCAGAGCTTGGTGTACTCGGTGGAGGCCGGCACCCGCAGGCTCTGCTCCAACTGCTGCGGGCTGACCTCGTCGGGCACCTGGATGTTCTTGGCCTTCGCCACCCGCTTGCCCAGCTCCAGGCTGACCAGCAGGTTCACCACATCCTGCTTGGTGACGGGCGACCGCAACTGCTCGGGCGACGGCGTCGAGCCGGTCTGGCTGGCCGCCTGGCTGACCACGTCCCCGTACGCCGTCTGCACCTCGCGGTAGATCCCGTCGACCCGGTCCAGCGAATAGGTCCTGTCACCGACGTACACGGCGACGTCCGGCGCGGACCTCTGGCACGCGGCGAGGGAGAGGACACCCAGAGCCGCGACGCTGGCGGCGGCGATCACACGGCGAGCACGCATGCCCGTCACTCTCTCATGCCCTCCCGGCCGCTGTGACGGCCCCCACCTCACCACGCCGGCACGCGGTCACGGCCGGCACGCACGCGGTCCTCACGCCGTCGCGGTAGCCAGCGGCGCGGGGGCGCCCAGCACGTCGGAGAGCAGTTGCGCACACCATTCGAGCAGCGCCTGGTCGCGCAGCGGTTCGCCACCGATCCGGCGGGTGCTCGGTCGGGGCACGCTGACCTGGTCGGTGGCCTGCTTGTAGACCGCGTCCGGGTGGTAGCGCTTGAGCCGCATCTGCTTCGAGTCGGGCAGCGGCAGCGGCCCGAACCGGATGTGCTTGCCCTGCATGGTCACGTCGGACAGGCCGTACCGGCGGGCCAGCAGGCGGAACCGGGCCACCGCCACCAGGTTCTGCACCGGTGCCGGCGGCTCGCCGTACCGGTCGGTCATCTCGGCGACGACCTCGCGCAGACGGTCCTCGTCGCGCGCCTCGGCGAGCTTTCGGTACATCTCCAGACGCAGCCGTTCCACGCTCACATAGTCGTGCGGCAGGTGCGCGTCGATCGGCAGGTCGATCTTGACGTCGGTCTCCTCCTCCTGGCGCTCGCCCTTGAACGCGGAGACCGCCTCGCCGACCATCCGCACGTACAGGTCGAAGCCGACACCCTCGATGTGGCCGGACTGCTCGCCACCGAGCAGGTTGCCCGCACCCCGGATCTCCAGGTCCTTCATGGCCACGTACATGCCGGCGCCCAGCTCGGTGTGCTGGGCGATGGTCGCCAGCCGCTCGTGGGCGTGCTCGGTGAGCGGCTTCTCCGGCGGGTAGAGGAAGTACGCGTACGCCCGCTCGCGGCCCCGGCCGACCCGACCCCGGATCTGGTGCAGCTGGGCCAGACCGAGCAGGTCGGCCCGCTCGACGATCAGGGTGTTGGCGTTCGGGATGTCGATGCCCGACTCCACGATGGTCGTGCAGACCAGGACGTCGAACTCCTTCTCCCAGAAGCCGACCATGACCTTCTCCAGGGCTTCCTCGCCCATCTGCCCGTGCGCGACGGCGACCCGCGCCTCGGGCACCAGCTCCTTGAGCCGCCGCGCCGCCCGGTCGATCGACTCGACCCGGTTGTGCAGGTAGAAGACCTGCCCGTCGCGCAACAGCTCACGGTGGATGGACGCGGCGACCTGCCGGTCGTCCTGCGCGCCCACGAAGGTGAGCACCGGGTGCCGCTCCTCCGGCGGGGTGGCGATGGTGGACATCTCCCGGATGCCGGTGATGGCCATCTCCAGGGTGCGCGGGATCGGGGTCGCCGACATGCTCAGCACGTCCACCGAGGCGCGCAGCGTCTTCAGGTGCTCCTTGTGCTCGACGCCGAAGCGCTGCTCCTCGTCGACGATCACCAGCCCGAGCTGCTTGAACCGGGTGGCGGTCTGCAACAGCCGGTGCGTGCCGATGACGATGTCCACGGTGCCGTCGGCGACCATCTCCAGCGTCCGCTCGGTCTCCTTCGGGGTCTGGAACCTCGACAGCTGCCGGATCTGCACGGGGAACTGGCTCATCCGCTCGGCGAACGTGTTGTAGTGCTGCTGCACCAGCAGGGTCGTCGGCACGAGCACCGCCACCTGCTTACCGTCCTGCACGGCCTTGAACGCCGCCCGCACCGCGATCTCGGTCTTGCCGTAGCCGACGTCGCCACAGATCAACCGGTCCATCGGGACGGTCTGCTCCATGTCCCGCTTGACCTCGTCGATCGCGGCGAGCTGGTCGGGCGTCTCCTGCCACGGGAAGGCGTCCTCCAACTCCCGCTGCCACGGGGTGTCCGGGCCGAACGAGTGGCCCTTGGACGCCTTACGGGCGGCGTAGAGCTGGATGAGCTGCGCGGCGATCTCCCGGACCGCCTTGCGGGCCCGGGCCTTGGACTTCTGCCAGTCCGAGCCGCCCATCTTGTGCAGGGTCGGCTGCTCGCCGCCCACGTAACGGGAGAGCTGGTCGAGCTGGTCGGTCGGCACGAACAGCCGGTCACCGGGCTGCCCGCGCTTGCTGGCCGCGTACTCGATGACCAGGTATTCCCGGCTGGCGCCGTTGACGGTGCGCTGCACCAGCTCGACGTACCGACCGATGCCGTGCTGCTCGTGCACCACGTAGTCGCCGGCCTTGAGCTCCAGCGGGTCGATCGTGTTGCGCCGGCGGCTCGGCATCTTGCGCATGTCGCGCGTCGAGGTGCCCCGGCCACCGGTCACGTCGTTGCCGGTCAGCAGCACGAAACGGGACGCCTCGTCGACGAATCCGCTGGTCAGCGCGCCGCAGGTGACGACCAGGTCGCCCGGTGCGGGTGCGGTGGGCACCTCCTCGGTGAGCCGCGCGCCCAGGCCCGCGTCGCGCAGGACCTCCACGGCACGCTGGGCGGGGCCGTGCCCCTCGAAGACCAGCGCGATCGACCAGCCCTCGCCGGCCCAGCGCTTGAGGTCGTCGACGACCCGCGCGGTCTCGCCGTGGTAGAGCGGGGCCGGCTGGGCGGAGAGGGTCACCGCGATGGCGTCGTCCGGGGTGACGCTGGCCTGCTCGGGGGCGTCCTCCCAGGGCTGGCGCGCCTCCGTCGTCTCGGCCTCCACCAGGCCGAACGGGGACAGCGTCCACCAGGGCTGGCGGAGCGCGCCGGCGGTGGCGCGTACCTCGGCCAGGGTGCGGAAGGCGGCGGCGCCGACGTCCACCGGGGCCTGGCCACCGACCGCGGCGGCGGCCCAGGAGGCCTGCAGGAACTCCTCAGAGGTACGCACCAGATCGTGCGCCCTCGTGCGAATGCGCTCCGGGTCGCACAGCAGGACGTGGGTGCCGGCCGGCATCGCGTCCAGCAGCAGCTCCAGCGAGTCGGGGCCGACCAGCACCGGTGCCAGCGACTCCATCCCCTCCACCGGGATGCCCTCGGCCAGCTTGTCCAGGATCTCGGCCAGCTCGGGGTGCTGCTCGACGAGCGCGGCGGCCCGTTCGCGCACCGCCGGGGTGAGCAGCAGCTCACGGCACGGCGGCGCCCACAGCAGCGGCACCTGCTCGATGGTGCGCTGGTCGGCGACCGCGAAGGTGCGGATCTCCTCCACCTCGTCGCCCCAGAACTCGACCCGGGACGGGTGCTCGTCGGTGGGCGGGAAGACGTCCAGGATGCCGCCGCGCACCGCGAACTCGCCGCGCTTGGTGACCAGGTCGACCCGGGCGTACGCCATGTCGGTGAGTCGGCGGGCGACCTCCTCCAGGTCCGCCTCCTCGCCGGCCGCGAGCTGCACCGGTTCCAGGTCACCGAGGCCCTTGAGCTGCGGTTGCAACAGCGACCGGACCGGGGCGACCACCACCCGCACGGGACCGGTCCGGCCGTGCGCGTCGGCCGACTCGGGGTGCGCGAGGCGGCGCAGCACGGCCAGCCGTCGGCCCACCGTGTCCGATCGGGGGGAGAGCCGTTCGTGCGGCAGCGTCTCCCAGGAGGGGAAGACCACCACCTCCTGCGGAGGCAGCAGCCCGCCGAGCGCGGCGGCCAGGTCGTCGGCCTCGCGGGTGGTGGCGGTCACGGCCAGCACGGGTCGCCCGGCCCCGTCGGCGTCCGCGGCGACGGCCGCGACAGCGAACGGGCGCAGCGCGGCGGGAGCGGTGATGTCGAGGCCGTCGACCTGGGCGGCACCGGAGCGCGCCAGGTCACGCGCCCGGGTCAGCCCGGGATCGGCCAGGGCGGCGGAGAACAGACCGGTGAGCAAGGGAGTCCTTCCAGGGGAGTCGACGCACACGACGGCGGGCCCCCTCGCCCAGCCGGACGGGGGGTGCGCACCCCACAAGCCTATCCCCGTCCACCGACACCCACCCCGTTCAGCCCAGGTCTCACGCCCCGCGCGCCGCGCGCCGCGTGCCCGCGCCTCGCGCCCGCGCCCGCGCCCCACGCCCCACGCCCCACGCCCCGCGCAAGATCCGCGCAACTTCACGGAAGGTGCTGTCTCCGGCGCGGCTGAGGCAGCAACAACCCTGTTGTTGTGCGGATCTTGGACGGGACGGGCCGCGGGGCCCACCCGCACCGCAGGCCGCGCGCGTCACTGCCCGATCGCGCCATGATCGCGCTCGATCCTGGAGCTTGTCTCATCCTGTTTGGGCTGTTCAGGGGGGATTGGCAGGCTGCGTGGAGTAGTCGCGGTGCTGGTCAGGGTGTGGTGATCTTCGCTGGTGATCATCTGCCCGGATAGCCGGTTCTACGGCGTTGCGCGACGCTGACAGCAAGGGCCCTCGGCGAGGGTTGTAGGTCGTGACACACGACAACCCGCCCGC
>NZ_JBNCKS010000043.1:0-63752 GCF_049841635.1 Micromonospora sp. DT44
TTGCCTAGACAACGCCGATCATGGACGCCCTCGCGTCTACTTGCGGTCCCACATCCCTTGGAATCGATCATCTAGGAGCCGGTATGCCCACCGTGATCGACGACGACCACCCTGCCCGCGTGAGTCTGGCCGCCGCGTGGGAGTCGGTCGACGTGCGGGCCGCCGGCGACTTCTGGTGCACGGTCGAAGACCGCCGGACCGGTCTGCTCCCACGCCGCGACGCGCCGCTCTTCTTCACCGCGCTGGGCTGCCTCCTGGCCGGCGGTGACGCCCCGGCGAATCGGGCGGCGCTGCTCCGGGTGCTCGGCCGCGCGTACCGTCACTTCGACCTGCTCCCGCACGCCACCACCATCGGCGACGCGTTGCTCGCGACAGTGGCCCGCCACGCCCAGCCAGTGTGGACGCCGCAGCTCACCATCGCCGCCGAGCGCGCCCTGTGCCGCGCCACGCACGCCATCCGCCGCGCCGCCGCCCGCGCCGGCGACGGCCGGGCCTGGTGGCACGTCGAGGTGATCGGCCACGATCGGCCGTCGCCCGACATCGCCATCCTGACGGTACGTCCCCTGCGGCGACTGCCCTTCCAGCCAGGTCAGGCCGTGCCGGTCTGCACGCCGCGCCTGCCCGGGCACTGGCGCTGGCTGTCGCCGGCCAACGCCCCACGGGCGGACGGCACCGTCGAGCTGCACGTCCGCGCCGTACCCGCCGGCACCGTCTCCCACCGCCTGGTCCATCGGGTACGCCCCGGTGAGCTGCTCTGGCTCGGCCCACCCGTCGACACCGGCCTGAGCCTCGACCCGCTGAGCACGAACGACCTGCTGCTCGTGGCCGGTGGCACCGGGTTGGCGCCGCTGCGTGCCCTGGTGGAGCAGGTCGCCGCCACACCGAATGGTCGGCGGGTGACGCTTGTCGTCGGCGCGCGCACGTTCACCGACCTGTACGACGCGATCGCCCTGGACAAGCTGCAGTGCGCCCACGACTGGCTGACAATCGTGCCGGCCCTCTCCGACGACCCCTGCGCCGAGCCGGGCGAGCTGGGCGACGCTCTGACCATCGCCCTCGACCATCACCAGCCGGATCAGGACATCTACGTCTGCGGCCCACCCGTGATGGTGGCCGACGCGCGGTCACGGCTGTGCGCCCTCGACATCCCCGCCGCCCGCATCCACCTGCCCGAAGGCTTCACCCACTGACGGCTGCGCCTTCTCATTGATCGATCGCCATGAGAGGCTTGGACGCCTGAGAGTGTTCGTCTCAGTGCGGGGGGTAAGCGGCGTGCAGGATGCTGACGGTCCGTCCGGTTGGTCGGTCGAGAAGTTCGGGCTGCCGCTGGCAACCTCTCTGCGCACTCTGGTCCCGGCGGCGCTACGCCGCGCGGTCGAGCTCGCGCAAGGTGCGCGCGAAGCGTCGGAGTTGGACACTGACCACGCCTTCGGTCCCGTCCGGTGGAAGCAGCAGTACGAGGTGTTGCACGAGTACCTGCACGACCTCCCCGACGTGGTCGGCGTCCATCCACCCGGCGCCCAGGTGCGGGTCACCATCTGCCGGGGGCATCTTCTGCTGCCCTGGCGGTACGCGACTCGGAGCGACCTGGACATGCGCGACGCCCGTCCCGGGCGTGACCTCAACCGGCTGATCCGAGACCTGCTGATCCTCTTCGGGCCCGAGCCGGGCCATGAGGAGGTCACACTCCCGCTGATGCCGCTCACGCCGGAGGAGGCTCGTGACCGCTCAGCTCTGCGGGAGGCCGTGGAGCAGTTGACCGACGAGCCGAGGGTGCTGCTCGTCGGGTTCGCCTGCAACTCCGACGAAGGTCTGCTCCGGGTCTCCTGGGGTGAGGCGGCTCTGCTTGGTGGCACCGAACTCAAGTGGGGCCACGTCGAGGACCTGCCAGTCGCACGAGTGCGATGACAGCTCCCCGGGACCACGAAGAATGATTCAGGTCAGTAGCGGCCGCACCGGCCGGTGCGCGGTCAGGACGACGCGTCGCCGAACTCGCGTACCCCGTCGACGTCGAGCGTGATCCGCCCGTTCTCGGTCCACTGCCCCGTGGCGGCGAGCCAGCTCGGGTCGTCGCGCTCGTCGATGTCACTCCAACTGTGCCGGTGGTGCCGCAGCTGGATCGGCCCGGTCGACTGGCCCGGCGCGAGCGTACCGTCGGTGAAGGTCAGCTCCACCCAGCCGGGAACGGCAGTGCCCGGCGGGGGATTCGGCGGCGCCGGCGTCGACAGCACCGCCGGCCCGCCTGGGGGAACGAAGAACTGCACGGTCTGCCGGATTCTCTGGCAGCCCAGTGCGGCCCAGTCGCAGTTCGGCACCAGCGAGGTGTTGCCGCCCTCGAAGCGCAGGTGGTAGCGCACCCGCACCGTGCTCAGGTCCAGCGGCGCGGTGCCGGTGTTGGTGACCTTCAGGAGGTGCTGGATCTGGTTGTTCGTCGGCGACCAGTCGAGGTTGAGGTAGCTGACCGTCGCGCGGCCGCTGGCGGTGCGCACGGTGGTGGCGGGCGAGGGGTCGGAGTAGCCGCCGAGCGCGCGGGCGGCAACCGCGATCCGGTACGTCGTGCCGGGCGCGAGGTCGGTGAGAGTGATCGTGGTGTCCGTGGTGGAGCCGAGGAAACGGTACGTGTTGGGCCCCAGCGGCACCTGCACCTCGTAGTTGATCGGTTGCTCCGCGCCGGGCTCGACCCAGGCGGAGGGCGCCCAGCTGAGCGCGAGCCGATGCGGCTCGTTGACGACCACGGTCGGAGTGCCGGGGGTGCTGATCGCCGGCCCGTCGGCGCGGGCGGCGTTTACGGCGAGCAGGCTCGCCAGCGCGGCGACGGCTACGGCGGCGGTGACGCGGCGGGCGGGCATGAGGCGAATGCTAGGGCCGCGCCGGCAGAACCGATAGTTACTAGTCAATACGTGGGCTCAGGTTCACACTGGTGGTCCGTTACGCGACGTAGTCGGCTTGGAGATAATGCCTGTTCAGGTGACTATCTAGCGTGAACCCGTCATCACGAACGGCCTCGACGTCGGCGTCGCGCTGCCGCCCCGTCCGGCCTCAGACGGGAGATACACATGCGTACTCAGAACACGACCCGCCGGTTCGGCGCTCGCGCGTCCGTACTCGTGCTCGGTCTTCTCGCGACCGGGGCGGTGCTCGCCCCGGCGAGCCCGGCGTCCGCCGCGGTCCCCGGTCTGGTGCGCGTCGCCGCGACAAGCGTCAGCGACTCGGCCGACTTCCACAGCGTCACTGCGACGTGCCCGGTCGGGAAGGTGCTGACCGGCACCGGCTACGAACTCAACGGCGTCACCGGCGAAGGTGTCGTCGACGACCTACGCCCCAACGGCGGTGTCGCCACGGCACCGACAGCGGTCACCGTCGGCGCCTACGAGACCGAGGCGTTCGCGGGAAACTGGTCGGTGACGGCGTACGCGATCTGCGCCAACCCCCTCGCGGGCCTGGTCCGGGTCACCACGACCGGCGTCAGCGACTCGGCCGACTACCGCAGCGTCACCGCGACGTGCCCGGTCGGGAAGGTGCTGACCGGCACCGGCTACGAACTCAACGGCGTCACGGGCGAAGGTGTCGTCGACGACTTCCGCCCCAACGGCGGTGTCGCCACGGCACCGACAGCGGTCACCGTCGGCGCGTACGAGTCGGACGCCACCACCCTGAACTGGTCGGCGACCGCGTACGCCATCTGCGCCAACCCCCTCGCGGGCCTGGTGCGCGCCTCCACGCTGGGTGCCAGCACCTCGGCCGACTTCCGCAGCGTTACGGCGACCTGCCCGGTCGGGAAGGTGCTGACCGGCGCCGGTTACGAACTGAACGGCGTGACCGGCGAGGGCATCGTTGACGACTTTCGCCCCAACGGCGGCCCCGCGACCGCCCCGACGTCCGCCGCGTCCGGCGCGTACGAGGAGGACGCCTTCGCCGGCAACTGGTCCGACACGGCGTACGCCATCTGCGCCACGCCGTAACGTCGACGTCCGGTGGCTGCCCCGAAGCCAGGGGCGGCCACCGGCCGTGTTCGTTCCCCCGATATGGCGTCAGCGGGCTGTCGTGGGTGTGCCTCGGTTCTAGCGTCCGGACAAGGACGCGAGTCGAGGGAGGCAGGCCATGCGTAGCCCGACAGAGGCAGAGCGAACCCCGGTCACCGTGCGGGTGGATCGTTGGCGGGCGGGACTGCCACCTGACGCGTGGCCCGACACCTTCCCGGCGAGTGGCGAGGTCTGGCGGCGCGACGTCTTCGCGGTGGCCGAGGCGTGCCGTGCTGGCGCCGCGAGTCCACGTCACCTACTGACGGCCGTACTGGCCTGGGCTTACGGCCCCATCGGGTACGGCCCATGGCGCGCCGCCAGGTCACTCGCCGCCGACCCCGACGGCAAGCGCCTGGCGTACGCGCTGGAGGAGGTGTGCACCCCGACGCCCGACGAGGAGGCGTTGCGTACGGCGTACCGCCGCTTCAGCGACCCCAACCACGCTCGTCTGCCGTGGTTGGGGCCCGGCCTGTTCACGAAGGTTCTCTACTTCGCCGGTTACCGGCGCGGCGCGGGCGGTGTGCAGCCGTTGATCCTCGATCGTGTGGTGGCCGGCCAACTCCCCGCCGAGGCGGGTGTCGGTCGCCGCAACGGGTGGTCGTCCGAGGAGTGGCTTGCCTATCTGCGCTGGGCCGCCGAGCAGGCTCGGGTCAGGGCGGTGGAGCCGGACGCGGTGGAGATGGCGGTCAGGCCCGACCGGTGAGCTGGCTATCGGGCGGCGCGCAGTCGATCGTCGAGGGCGTCGAGGTCGGGCACGAACCAGATCTGCTCGCCCCGGTTCGACTCGTGTACGAGAGCGCGCAGCGCCGAACTTCCCGCGAGCTGCGTCGAGATGTCGCCCACCACGGCGAGCCGTAGCCGGTAGTTGACGAACTTCTGCATCACGTCACCGGCGAAGCGGGTGCCGAGCGAGAAGAAGCGTTCGTCGAGCCGGTCGGCCGGCACGGCAACCACCTGGGCGCCGAGGAAGGCCGCGCCGATCAGGTCCAGCGCGTCCTGCTCGGTGGCGATCGGCGGGCCGGCCGGATCGCAGACCAGCACCGGCACCCCCTCGCGCTGCTGCATCTCGTCAGGCATCGGGGACCTCCCGGTCGATCAGGCCGTTGTCGGCGGTGAGGACGGCGTCGAGCAGGTGGAGCAGTTCGGCGGTGCCGGCGGGATCACCGATGATGATGATCTTCAGGCGGTGACGCTGGTCGTCGTACACGGTCTGCACCCGCAGCGGCCGGGTCGGGTCGTGCCCGGTGTTGGCGCTGGCGAGCACGAGCGTGCCGAGCCGGTCGGCGGCGGCCCGGTCAACTCCGTCGACCTGCACGATGCTCGACACCTCGGCCTGACCGACGACGCCGGCGGGTGGCCCGCCGAGGGGTGGTCGTGCGGTGAGCGCGTCGAGGTCGCTGGCGGCGATCCGGTACTGCTTGCCGATCCGCACGGCACGCAGCCGGCCGGAGCGGATGTAGCCGCGCACCGTCCGCACGTGCAGGCCGAGCCGGTCGGCGACCTGTTCAACCGAGTACATTTCTTCCGTCATTGCTCCCTATCTTACTCTTATAGGGGAGTTTAGGGAGTGGTGGGTCCGGCCGCATATTCGACGCTTAGCGTCGGTGGGGTCCAGTACCGTCTGGGAACCATGGACGCGCGGGTCGGCGACGCCATCATCGGGCGGGATCATCCCGCAGGTCTGCTGCGCGCTGAGCTGGACCGGGCGGCCACCAGCCATGGCGGTCTCGTCCTGGTCACCGGTGAGCCGGGCATCGGTAAGACCACCCTCGTCACGTCGGCGGCGCGGGAAGCCCGTCGAGGCGGTGCGCTCGTACTCGGCGCGGCCTGCTGGGATTCCGACAGCGCTCCCGGCTACTGGCCGTGGGTGCAGGTGTTGCGCGCCCTGCGGCGTTCCGCCGACGACTGGGCGCTCGCCCGCCCGGCCGCCGAACCCGCCCTCGCGGCCCTGCTCGGCGAGAGCGGCACCGGTGACGTTCCCGGCCTCACCGCCGCCTGGTCGGCCCGCGACGGCCAGGACGTGGCCGACCGGGAGGCGTTCTCCCTGTACGACGCCGTGACCGCCGCCCTGGTCGCCGTCTCCGCGCACCGGCCGGTGGTGGTCGTCCTCGACGACCTGCACTGGGCCGATCCGGCCTCGCTGCGGCTGCTCGGGTTCGCCGCCCAGCACACCTGGTTCGAACGCCTGTTGCTGATCGGCACGTACCGCGACGCGGAGGTCGAGGCCGGCGACCACCCGCTGCGCCCGCTGCTGCTGCCCCTGGTCGCCAAGGCCACCACGATCACCCTCACCGGCCTGGCCCGCGACGAGGTGGCCGCGCTGATGGCGCGTACCGCCGGTCGGGAGCCCGCCCCCGACCTGGCGGACGAGGTGCACCGCCGCACCGGCGGCAACCCGTTCTTCGTCGAGGAGACCGCGCGGCTGTGGCACGCCGACGGCACCACCGGCGCGATCCCGCCCGGCGTACGGGAAGCGGTGCGACAGCGGCTCGCCCGGCTGCCCGCCCCGGTGGTCGAGGCGCTGACCGTCGCCGCCGTACTGGGGCGTGAGTTCCACCGACAGGTCCTGGCGGCCAGCGCGGCGGTACCGGTGGCGTCCGTCGACCGGCTGCTCGACGACGCGGTGACCGCCCGGCTCGTGGTCGCCCGTGGTGGCGGCCGGTTCACCTTCGCCCACGACCTGGTCCGCGAGACCCTGTACGACGGGCTCACCACCGACGACCGGCAGGCCCGCCACGCTGCGGTGGTGCGGGCGGTGGATCCGCCGACCGCACTCACCGACCGGCTCATCCCGGCGGATCTGGCCCGCCACGCCTACCTGGCCGGCGCCGCGCTGGACCGGACCCGGGCCGGCGAGCTGCTGGTCGCCGCCGGGCGGGACGCGTTCGCCCGGCTCGCCGGCGACGAGGCGGGGGTGCACTTTCGGCGGGCGATGGAGATCGTCGAGGACCCCGCTCAGCGGATTCGCCTGCTCGTCGACTTCGGGGAGGTGCAGTACCACCACGCCGGCCGATCCGAGGCCGCACGCCTGCTCGCCGAAGCCGCGACGCTCGCCCGTACGCTCGACGACCCGGTGCCACTGGCCCGCGTCGCGCTCACCGTGCACCGCGCCCGTCAGGTGGACACCACCATCGCCGTTGACACGACGGACCTGGTGCGCGAGGCGTACCAGCGGTTGATCGGCGAGCCCGCGCCCACCGCGTCGACGGGCGCGCTGGTGGCGGACCTGATCACCGCGACGGAGACCATCGCCCGTCGTGGTCGCGATGACGAGGCGCTCACGTTCAGCCTGTGGGCCCGCCACGACACCACCTGGGGGCTGGGCACCGCATCGGCGCGGGCCGCGCTCACCGCCGAGATCCGGGACGTGGCCCGCCGCTCGGGCGACCGGGAGACCGAGCTGTGGGCCACCTCGCTGCGCTGGGTGGCGCTGCTGGAACTGGGCGACCCGCGCTTCATGGAGGAGTTCACCGCCTTCGTCACCGTAGGTCAGCAGGGTGAGTTGGCCCGTCCCCGGATGGCGGCGGCCGTCGACGGCGGGATCATCGCGGCGTTCCGGGGTGACTTCGCCGAGGCGGACGAGCGGTTCACCGTCATCGCCGAGCTGTCCGACCCGGGGCACGCCGAGTTCGCCTTCATGGGCCACCACCTGCGCTGGGCCCGGCTGCTGTTGCAGGGGCGCTTCGACGAGATCGACGCGCTGCTGCACGAGTGGGCATCGACCGACTACCCGTACCGGGAGCTGCTGTCGGCCATCACGGCGGCCGAGCGTGGCGACGACGAGCAGGCGGTGCGGTTGACCGCCGGCATCGAGGCGGCCGGGATCCACTACCCGCGTCCGGTGTCGCCGCTGTGGCTGCGCCTGCGCGCTCAGGCCGCCGCCGCGTCCCGCGATCCGCAGCGCTGCGACGACGCGCGGGCCGCGCTGGTCCCGCACCGTGGGCAGTGGGCGGTGGGGCTGTTCGGCTGCGACATCAGCGGGCCGATCGACCACTGGCTCGCCGTGGTCGACGCCGCGCAGGAGCGTTGGGACGACGCGGTCACCGGGTTCACGGCGGCCCGCGACGCCGCCGACCGGATGGGCTCCCGACCCTGGTCGCTCATCGCCCGCGCGGGGCTGGTGAACGCCCTCGCCGGCCGCGACCAGCCGGGCGACGCCGCGACGGTCGCGGAGCTGCGTGCCACCACCGTCCGGGACGCCACCGCCCTCGGCATGAGGCAGGTGCTCCTCCGGCTCGCCGACCCGGACCCCACCCACGCCGAGCCGGACCACGCCGAGCCGGGCCACGCCGTGTCGGGGCCTGCCGTGTCGGGGCCTGCCGTGTCGGGGCCTGCCGTGTCGGGGCCCGCCGTGTCGGGGCCCGTCGTGTCGGGCCACGCCGCGTCGGGCCACGCCGCCGGCAGGGCCGGAGGCGGCGAGTCGGGCACTGTCGCGCTCGCGGGCCAGGCCGGCGGGGGAGGCCACGCAGGCGGGGGAGAGCAGGTGGTCGGGGGCGGCCCGGCCGTCGGTCGGCGTCAGGTGGTGCCGTCCGACCCGACCATCGAGGGGTACGCCTTCCGGCGCGACGGGCCGGTCTGGCGGCTCGCGTACGCGGGAGTGGTGGCGCACCTGCCCGACGCCAAGGGCCTGCATGACCTGCACCTGCTGCTGGGCCGTCCCGGCAGCGACGTCCCGGCGGTGGAACTGCTCGACCCGACCGCTGGGCCGGTGCTGGTGGCCGCCCGTCGGATGGGCGGTGACCCGGTCCTCGACGACGAGGCGAAGGCCCGCTACCGGCGGCACCTGACCCGCCTCGACGACGAGATCGACCGGGCCGCCGCACGTGGCGACACGGCGAAGGTTGGCGCGCTGGACGCCGAGCGCGGCGCGTTGATCGGGGAGTTGCGTTCCGCGGTGGGGCTGGCCGGTCGGAGTCGACGGTTGGGCGACGAGGCCGAACGCGCGCGCAAGACGGTCACCGCGCGAATCCGCGACACCCTGCGCAAGCTCGACGACAACCATCCCGCGCTGGCCGACCACCTGCGCGAGGCCGTCTCCACCGGCGCCACCTGCCGCTACCTCCCGCAAACCCGCCTCCCCTGGCACCTCTAACCCCACCCCGCCCCGCCCCCTCGCCCCCGAACCTCGCACCATCCCCGCGATCTTGCAGTTTCGGTTGCCGACTCGGGTGCTCTCGTGGCTTATGTCGCCACAGAAAGTGCAAGATCGCGGCGTAGCCGCCGTCAGGTCGCCGATCATGGAGTTGTGGTGCCGGATGTGGGGATGACCGGCCGCTTTGTCGCCCACCACAACTTCATGATCGACGGGGCGGGGCGGGGCGGGGCGGGGCGGGGCGGGGCGGCGGGGCGGGTTGGCGGGTTAGCGGCGGTTGTAGCGGTGCATGGTTAGGGTGCCGAAGACGACGACGAAGCCGGCGCTCCACACCAGGAGCCACATCGTGGCGGAGGCGTCCGAGTTGCCGGACATGACGGCGCGTACCGCGGCCACCAGCTGCGTCACCGGGTTGACCTTCACGAACGCCTGGAGCCAGCCGGGCATGGTGCTCGGCTCGACGAAGACGTTGCTGAGGAACGTCAGCGGGAACAGCACCATCATGCTGACCCCCATCACCGACTTCTCGCTGCGCAGGATCAGCCCGAAGAACGTCCACACCCAGGAGAACGCGAACGAGAAGACCACCAGCAGCCCGATCCCGGCGGCCACCCCGGCGACGCCGCCGGCGGGCCGGAAGCCGAGCGCCAGCCCGACGCCGAGGATGACCAGGGCGGCGAGGATGTAGCGCAGCACATCCCCGAAGATCATGCCGACCAGCGCGGCGGGCCGCCAGACGGGCAGCGTCCGGAAGCGGTCGAAGATGCCCTTCTCGATGTCGGTGTTGAGGCCGACGCCGGTGTACATGGTGATCATGACGACGCTGGTCACCATGATGCCGGGCAGGAAGAACTGCAGGTAGTCACGCGGGCTGTCGGCGAGGGCGCCACCGAACAGGTACGTGAACATCAGCACCATGATGATCGGGAACGCGGTCACGTCGAAGAGCTGTTCCGGCACGTGCTTGATCTTCAGCAGGGCCCGCCAGCCGAAGGTGAGCGACGCGCCCAACGCGCTCGGCCGGGCCGGTCGGGCACCCGGCGCGAGAACGGTCGCCAGCGCTTCGGCGGACGGTACGTAAACCGACGGCGCCCGCTCGGCCGTGCCGGCGGTCGTGGTCGTGTCACTCATCGGGCTGCCTCCAGCTCGTCGTCGCGCTCGTCGGCCGACACGGCCGGGTGGTCGGTCAGGGCCAGGAAGACCTCGTCCAGGCTGGGCTGGCCGAGGGAGAAGTCGTCGACGACGATGCCGGCGCGGGCCAGGTCACCGAGCGCGCGCGCCGCCTGCGCGCTGGCGTCCAGGTCGGTGCCGGCCTCGCCGACGCGGGCGGTCAAGGCCACCGGATCGGCGGCGAGCTGCACGGGCACGTTCAGCGCCTCCCGGAGCACCTGCTCGGCCTGGGGCCGCTGGCCGGGATCGCGTAGTCGCAGGTGGACGGTGCCGGAGCCGACCGACGACTTCAGTTCGCCCGGCGTACCCTCCGCGATCACCCGGCCGTGGTCGACGACCGCGATCCGCCCGGCGAGCTGGTCGGCCTCGTCGAGGTACTGCGTGGTCAGCAGCACGGTCGTACCGTGCGACACCACGGCCCGGACGATCTCCCACACCTGGTTGCGGCTGCGCGGGTCGAGACCCGTCGTCGGCTCGTCGAGAAAGAGCAGGTCGGGAGTGTTCAGGATGCTCGCGGCGATGTCGATGCGCCGTCGCATGCCGCCCGAGTACTTCTTGACTTGGCGGTCGCTCGCCTCGGTCAGACCGAACGCGGCCAGCAGCGCCGCCGCGCGGTCGCGGGCTTCCGGCTTGCGCAGGCCCAGCAGGCGGGCCAGCAGCACCAGGTTCTCCGTGCCGGTGAGGTCCTCGTCGACGGAAGCGTACTGGCCGGTGAGGCTGACCCGGCTGCGGACCTTGTCGGCCTCGGTGACCACGTCGTGCCCGAAGACCCGCGCGCTACCGCCGTCCGGACGCAGCAGCGTCGCCAGCACCCGGACCGCCGTGGTCTTGCCCGCCCCGTTCGGGCCGAGCAGGCCGTAGACGGTGCCGGCGGGCACCCGCAGGTCCATGCCGGCCAGCGCCCGGGTCTCCCCGAACGTGCGGGTGAGCCCCTCGGCCTCGATGGCCAGGCCGGTGGCGCGTCTGTTCATCATTCATACCTCTCGTTCGATGGCCGGCGACGTCGCGGTCGGTGTGACCAACGACCCCGCCGTCCTACCGGCGCGAGGTGACGACCGCCCGCCCGCTAGATCGGAACTAGCGAGCGCCGTTCCGGGACCGGATGTCGGTGGGACCGGCGTGACTGGAGTCGACGAGGGGGACGGAATGACGCTGGTACGCATCGAGCCGTGGCACGAGAATGATCTCGGTCTGCTGCGCCAGCTCAACTCACCGGACACGCGCCGACACACCGGCGGCCCGGAGACCGACGAGCAGGTGCTCGCCCGGCACGACCGGTACGTGCATTTCGCCGAGGGCGGGCAGGGGTGCATGTTCACGGCGGTGCCGCCGAACGCGGTCTGCCGCAAGGCGGCTTCACGCTGCTGGGTGAGACGAATTTCGAGTACCCGCCCGGGCACCTGATGCGGGCCAACGACTGGCAGCTCGACCTGACCGCCCCGCCGGCCGACGAGTGAGGCCGACGACTGAGGTCGGCGGGGCGGCCGTCGCAGGTCACCAGGTGGTGTCGAGACGGTGCCGCTGCTCGGCGGTCAACTCCAGCTCCACGGCGGCCAGGCTCTCCTCGAGCTGGGCCACCGAGGAGGCGCCCACCAGCGGAATCGACGGCAGATCGCCGCCCAGCAACCAGGCGAGCACCACCTGGTTCACTGTCGCGCCGGTCTGCCCGGCGACCTCCCGGAGGGCGGCCAGCCGCCGGGGCGCGCTCGGCAGGTCGTACGCGGCGCCCAGCGGCACCTCCGGCCGGCTGTACGCCCCCCTGAGCAGCGGCGAGTACGCCACCAGGGTCAGCTCCGGCTCGGCGCGCAGGTAGCTGAGCAGGTCGCCACCGACGGCGCCCGGGTCGCCGTCCGGGTCCAGCTCGCTGGCCACGTCGGTGCGCCGGCGTAGGTAGCTGTGGTGGTACTGGAGCAGCTCGTACCCCGGGAGGCCGGCGGCTGCGGCGAGCGCGCGGGCCCGTTCCACCCGCCAGGCGCGGTGGTTGCTCGCGCCCAACAGGCCCACCGTCCCCTCGGCGACCAGCTCGGCGAAGCCCTCCACGGTCTCGGCGAGCGACACCGTCCGGTCCTCGATGTGTGCGTAGAGCAGGTCCAGCCGTTCCACGCCGAGCCGGTCACGGCTGCGCTCCGCCGACTCGCGGATGACCTTCGCCGACAGGCCTTCGGCGTTGTCCAGGTAGCTGGTGCCGGGGGCCAGTGGGCGGGCGCCCAGCTTGGTGGCGATGACGATCTCGGTGCCGATGCCCCGGCTGCGCCGCCACCGCCCCAGCAGCTCCTCACTCTGGCCGCCCTGTGAGCCGTCGACCCAGAACGCGTAGTTGTCCGACGTGTCGATGAAGGTGCCGCCCGCCTCGACGTACCGGTCGAGGATCGCGTACGAGGTGGCCTCGTCGGTGGTGCTGCCGAACAGCATGGCCCCGAGGCTGAGCACGCTGACCTCGCGCCGGGTCGCCGGGTCGGTGCCGATCGTGCGGTACCGCATGGGGATCTCCTTCCGTGCGCCCTGCCGGTGGGCGCCCGGGAACCACCCTGGTAGCTGGAGCGCACTCCAGGTCAAGCCCTCGTCCACCGAGACCGAGCGAGGGCTCACCCGTCCGCGAACGGCGCGCTGCCCCGGAGTCAGCACTCCGGGGCAGCGCGCGCAGGTCAGCGGGGCAGGTAGGCGAAGGTGTCCGGGTCCGGGCCCTGCCGGCCGGCCGCACCCTTGTCCATCCCGGTGATCCGCTCCATCGCCGCGTCGTCCAGCTCGAAGTCGAAGATCCCGGTGTTCTCCTCGATCCGCTTCGGCGTGGTCGACTTCGGGAAGATGATGTCGCCGCGCTGCACGTGCCACCGCAGCACCACCTGCGCCGGCGTACGGCCGACCTGCTCGGCGATGTCGACCACCGTCGGGTCGTCCAGCACCTTGCCCTGGGCGATGGGCGACCACGCCTCGGTGAGGATGTTGTGCTCGCGGCCGTAGGCGCGGACCTCGTCGTTGGTGAAGTACGGGTGCGCCTCGATCTGGTTGACCGCTGGCACCACGCTCGCCTCGTCGGCCAGCCGCTGCAGGTGCGCCACCTGGAAGTTCGACACGCCGATCGAGCGGGCGCGACCGTCGCGCTGGAACTCCTCGAGCACCTTCCACGTCGAGACGTAGTCGCCGTCGTACAGGGTCGGCAGCGGCCAGTGAATGAGGAACAGGTCGATGTAGTCCATCTTCAACGCCGACAGCGTCGAGTCGAACGCCTTGCGGGCGTCGTCCGGGCGGTGGAAGGCGTTGTTCAGCTTGCTCGTCACGTACACCGAGCCGCGGTCGAGGCCGGACGTGCGTACCGCCTCGCCCACCTCGGCCTCGTTGCCGTACATCTCGGCGGTGTCGATGTGCCGGTAGCCCACCTCGAAGGCCGTGGACACCGCCGCGGCGGTGTCCTTCGGCTCGATCTGGAACACCCCGAAGCCGAGCTGCGGAATGGTGGTGCCATCGTTCAGGCTGATGTCAGGAATCGTGACTGCCACTGCGGCTCCTTCGCGTCTTCGTTATCCGTCATCCATACCAGGGCAGGTGGACGATTCACCGCCCAGAGCGGGGTGACGAGCGCAACGGCGATCTGGTTCACCCAGTCGTGTCGAACAGGACCGGCCAGGGCCGTGCCGCCGGCACCGCTGGCACCGACTGCGACGTGGGTGGCACCGGCTCGGCGGCGGCCAGCACCTCGGCGGCGAGCTGCCCGACCATCGCCGCCGCCGGGTGCGCCGACCGCTTCGGCCAGGCCGCCGACGTGCGCTTGGTCAGTGCCGCGTCGGCGAGCGGTCGCCAGGCGATCCGTGGTTCCCGGCGGGCCAGGGCCGCCGGCTCCACGGCGACGCCGCCGCCGGCCAGCACCAATCCGAACAGGAACTCCGGGTTGCGCGCCGGCCGCACCCGCGCCGGCTGCCACCCGTTCTGTCGGCACACCCCGAGCAGGTGGTCGTGCCAGCCCGGCGCGGTGGCCCGGGGTGCGGTCACCAGGTCCAGGCCGGCGAGCGCGGCGAGCGGCACCTCCCGTCCGCGTGCCAGCGGCGAGGTCCGCGGCAGCAACACCCCCAGGGGTACGTCGACCGGGGCGCCGAAGCGCAGCCCGTCCGCCTCGACCGGATGGTGCACGAGCCCCACGTCGAGGCTCCGCCCGGTGAGCATCCGCACCTGCTCGGCGGTGGTCAGCTCGTGCAGCTCCACGTCGAGGCCGGGCGCGTGGGTGGCGAGCTGGTCCAGCAGCGCCCGTAGCGTCACCGCCGGCGTCTCCGGCGGCACCCCGGCGCGCAGCACGCCCAACTCGCCCGCGCGGACCTGACCCATGAGGTTGCGCAGCCGGCCCTCGCCGGCGAGCAGCTCCTCGGCCTCGGCGAGCAGCAGACCGCCGGCGGTGGTGAGCCGCACCTGGCGGCGGGAACGGTCGAACAGCTCGACGGCCAGCTCCCGCTCCAACCGCTGGATCGACTGGCTCAACGGCGGCTGGGCCATTCCGAGCAGCTCGGCCGCCCTCCCGTAGTGCAGCTCGTGGGCGACCACCACGAAGTGCCGCAGATGTCGGAGCAGGTCCACGGCCGGACCCTACGGCAGCCCAGCAGCGCCACTGGATACCGTGCCGTGGTGGACGTGGGGGAGCGGATCGAGGCCATCTTCGCCGCCGCGGGGGTGACCGGCAGCCTGCACGTCGTGGACCTGGACGCGGCGGGCCGGGAGGTCGGGCTGCGGACCGACGAGCAGGTGGTGATCGCGTCGATCTTCAAGATCCTGCTGGTGCTGGAGTTCGCCCGGCAGGTCGAGGCGGGCCAGGTTGACCCGACCGAACGTGTCCTGGTCACCGCCACCGACCGGCTCGGCGGGTGGGGACTGGCCGGCTGCGCCGACGACGCCGAGGTGTCGTTGCGGGACCTCGCGTACTTCGCCATGTCGGTCAGCGACAACACCGCCGCCGACGTGCTGCTGCGCCGGGTCGGTCCGGACCTGCTGCCGATGCTCGCCGCCGAGCTGGGCCTCACCCGAACCCGCGTTCTCGGCGGCCCACGGGAACTGGTCGAGATGATGCTCGCCGACGTGGGGGCGCGTACCGAGGCGGAGTTCGCGCGGATCTTCCCGACCCTGCCGGCGGACCAGGTCCGGGCCATGCGGGTCTTCGACCCGCAACACACCACCTCCAGTACGGCGCGGGACATCACCCGGTTGCTCACCCTGATCTGGCGGGACGAGGCCGGGCCGGCGTCAGCGTGCGCGATGGTCCGCGCCTGGATGGCCCGGCAGCTCTTCTGGACCCGCCTGGCCGCCGGGTTCCCGCCCGCCGTGCGGGTGTCCGGCAAGACCGGCACCCTGCCCGGACTGCACCTGGAGGCCGGAGTCGCCGAATATCCCGACGGCGGTCGGTACGCGATCGCCGTCTTCGCCCGCGCCGAGGATCTCGCCCCGCGCCGGATCGACGTGGACCTGGCCGTCGGGCGGGCCGCCCGGACGGCGGTGGAAGCGTTGCGCGGCGACTGATTTTCCGGCGTGTCGAGCGACGGGACAGCACCGTCGAGCAGGCCCGATATGCGGTGGCGTATCGGAGGCGACCGCGTTCGATCTTGGACCTGGGCCCAATGGCGCTGGTTGGCTCGGCTCGACCGATCAACCGACACGGGGAGCAGATCCACATGTCCCACCTCGACCGCCGTCGCTTCCTGCGCGACGCCGCAGCCACCACCGCCCTGGTCTCGGCCGGCGGACTCGCCGCCTCGACCACCCAGGCCCAGGCCGCGCCTCCGGCCGCCGCGCCCACGCCGACCACCAGTGGAAAGGGCGCGGTCAGCTTCCGCTGGTGGGGTACGGCCGGCTGGCGCATCGACATCGCCGACCGGACCATCCTGGTCGACCCCTTCCTCAGCCGGATCGACACCGGCCTGTTCGCTGGCGCGTTCAAGACGGACACCCCGTTGACCGTGCGCACCGACGTGATCGACCAGCGCGTCGAGAAGGCCACGACCGTGCTGGTCACGCACACGCACTGGGACCACTTCATGGACGTGCCGTACATCGCCGGGCGGACCGGCGCGCGGGTGTTCGGCACACTCACCGCGTACCACCTGGGACTGGCGTACGGTGTGCCGTCGGCGCAGCTCAGCGCCGTGAAGGGCGGGGAGGTGCTCGACTTCGGCGACCACACCGTCGAGGTGGTCGGCTCGCTGCACAGCCGCAACGCGTCGTACTCGGTGGCCTTTCCCGGGGTGCGGGTGAGTCAGCCGGCGCGGCCGGCGACCATCGCGGACCTGCCGGAGGGCGACACGTTGGGCTACCTGCTGCGCGTCGCGGGCGGCCCGTCGGTCTACTTCACCGGGGCCAGCGACGTCGCCGAGCGCAACCTCACCGGCCTGGCGCCGGACGTGGCGATGGTGGCCATGCAGAGCGCCACCACCACCGCCGACTACCTGCCCCGGCTGCTGGCCGGTCTGGACTATCCGAAGGTCGTGGTGCCGGTGCACTGGGACAACTTCGAGACGCCGTTGCGGAACCCGCCGGTCGTCGCACCGGCCGACCGGGCCCGGCTCGACGACATGATCGCGGCGGTGCGTTGGATCTCGCCGCGCATCCGGGTGCTGGTCCCCGACTACGAGACCGCGTACCACTTCTGAGCGATTCCGGGCGGGCGCCGCGCGCCCGCCCGGTCGCGTCAGCCGGCGGCCAACTCCGCCAGCGTGCGCACCGACTTCCAGTTGCGGGTGGTGCCCACCACGCCGAGCTGCTTCTCCAGGTACGCGTTGGTGAACTTCGTCCGCCCGTAGCCGCCGTCGGGGAAGTGCAGGAAGACCTCGCGACCGGTCACCGTGAACGCCACGTTCTCGCCACCGGGCACGGTGAGCGCGTCGACCAGGGACTTCTTCGGAGCGGTCGCGAGAAAGGCGACCAGCAGCCGCTTCGGGTCGTCGTCGATCTCGGCGTACGGGTTTCCGCCGGCCACCGCCGCCAGCTCCCGGCCGCTGCGCACCAGCACCGGCACGGTGAGTCCCAGCTCGTCGGTGAGCGCCCGCTCGATGCCGGCGGCGAGCTTCTCCGCGTCGCGCACCGTGCTGCCGAAGGTCACGTTGCCGCTCTGCAGGTACGTCGTGACGTCGTCGTGGCCGAGGTCGGTGACGATCCGGCGCAGGTCGGCCATCGCGAGGCGGGTGCTGCCGACGTTGACCCCGCGCAGCAGGGCGACGTACCGGGCCATGGCTCCTCCATCGGACGCGGGGCGACCCGGCCAGCTTAGGCCGGTCGACCTCGCGCCGCCGGGACCGACGGGGCCCTCGTCGCCGGCTATTCCACGACCGGCAGCACGACCTCGTTGCGGCGCAGGAACCACGGCTTCCACGGCGGGTCGAAACGCGCGTACCGGATGGCGCCGGTGGGTTGCAGCCCGGCGGCGGTCACCGATCGGCCCAGCATGGTGGCCCGCTGGCTGAACGCCCGCTCCGTCCACCGGCCGGAGAACCGGATCGCCGCCGCCAGTTGGGCCGGTACCTCGTGGATCCGTACCCGGGCGTCCACCGGCTCGGGCACCGTCGCGGCGGTGACGGTGGCCGGCAGAACGAACTGGATCAGGTACGCGCCCGGCCGCTCGCCCTCGACCTGGACGACCGGCAGCGTCATCGGGATCTTCGCCGCGCCGTCGGCCGTGGACGTCGTCGGCACCGCCGACCCGACCGGCTGTCGGGCCCGGTTGGCGCCCCCGACGTACGCGGCCAGCGGCCGGAACGCCTCCATCGGCGCCCGGGTGAACGACGCCTGGATCCGCATCTCGGCCACCAGGTGAGCCGGATAGCGGCGCAGCTCGAAGCCGGGGTGTCGGGACACCACCCGGTACGGCTGCTGCTCGGTCATCGCGCGCTCCCAGAATCTCCTGGGACTGACGCTACCGCTCCTACGGCTCCCGCCCGGTCGAAGTCGGCCGTCCCGCCTGCCGGGCGACGGTCCGGCAGTACTGGCGTCTGCCCTCGTCGCGCAGCACCACCCCGAGCCGGCCGAGTTCGCGGCGCAGCTCCCGTACGTCGTCGCGGCGGTCCCGTTCGAGAGCCCGCTCGCGAGCGCGCAGCAGGGCGTCCGCGCCGACCGGCAGCCCCGGCAGGTCGGGCACCCACAGCCGGTACGCCGAGCGGTGCGGGTCGTCGTCCGTCCAGGCCCAGCCGTGCGCGTGGAACGCCGCCGCCAGGTGGGCCGCCGGGAGGTCCGTCGACTCCCGGACGAGTTCCGCGCCGTCGCCGTCGAGCAGCACCAGGTGCTTGTCGGCCAGGAAAGCCATCCGGGCGTCGGCCCGTGCGACGGTGCGTACCTGGTCGGCGCGGCGCAGCCGGACCTGCGTGGAGTCCACGGTGACGATCAGCCGTTCGGCGGTGCCGACCCCGGCGACGACCAGGCCGGCCAGGACGCCGACGGCCATCGTGCCGAGGGTCGCCTGCGGCTCGGGCAGCCGGTCCAACCACCTGATGAGGTCGCCGAACGGCACCCACGACAACCGGGCCAGCCACCCCGTCGACGCGGCGAGGAGCCAACCGGCGCCTGCGCCGAGCAGCGGAAACCCACCCCAGAGGACGACCAGTTCCAGCGGACCACCGCTGACCACTGTGCGGGGGCGGTTGTCGGCCGCGTCCATGGTCAGGACACCTCGCGGCGCAGCGTCCGGACCAGGCCGGCGGCCAACGGAAGGACCATCCAGACGAGCAGGGACACCGCCAGCCGCCCCCACTGTTCGCCGGTGAGCGCATCGCTGCTGAACAACGGGTCCATGGTCCGGCTGGTGTCCAGCCACCCGGCCGGACCGCGCAGGGGCCGGACCATCTCGCCGAGCACCGACCAGAGGGTCGGCAGCAGCAGGTAGCCGACGATCGCCAACGGCGTGTTGAGCAGCAGCAGACCGAAGGCGGCACCCATCAGCACCACGGCCACCTGGACGATCACCCCGTTGACGATCAGCGTCGCGCCGACCTGCCAGGTGCCCGCACCGCCCGTAGCCGACGCCACGAGCGTCCCGATGCTGGCGACGGCGAGGGCGACCAGCACGGAGGCGATCGCGGCCAGCACCACCGCGATCAGCTTCGCGGTCACCACCCGCTCCCGCCGGGGGACCAGCGCGTACGTGGTGAGGGCGGTCCGCTGGGACCACTCACTGGTGATCGACAGGATGCCCAGCACCGGCAGGAGCACGTTGGCGGGCAGCAGCGAGGTCACGAAGAAGGTGCCGAAGGTCTGTTCGGCGTCCTCCGCGTAGATCAGCAGGAGGGTGACGACCGCGACGATGACGAGGCCGATGGTGATCAGCAGCCAGCGGCCGGCCCGGGTGTCGACGAGCTTGCGCATTTCGACGGCGGTGAGCCGGAGCAGTGACGGGCGGCGTACCGGGGAATGGTCCCGGGACGCGACTGCGCCGGCGGTGGGTGCGGTGGCGGTGGTCATCGGACGGCCTCTCTGGTGGATTCGCCGGCGGTCAGGGTGAGGAAGAGCTGTTCGAGGCCGCCGCTGCCGGCCGGGCGCAGCTCGGCCAGCGCGACGCCGGCGTCGGCCGCGGCCTGGCCGACCGTCTCGGCGTCCGCCTGCACGAGCAGGCCGTCGGGGCTGTCGGTGGGGGTCAGGTCGGCCGCCTCCAGCGCCCGACGCAGCGCCACGTCATCGCGCGCCCGCACCACCGTGCCGCCGACGGCCAGCAGCTCGTCCTTGCGGCCCTGGGCCACGATCCGGCCACCCCCGATCACCACCAGCCGGTCCGCGACCGCCTCCACCTCGCGCAGCAGGTGCGAGGAGAGCAGCACCGTGCCGCCCCGGTCGGCGAAGTCGCGCAGCAGACCCCGCATCCAGAAGATCCCCTCCGGGTCCAGGCCGTTCGCCGGCTCGTCGAGGATCAACACCCGGGGGTCGCCGAGCAGCGCCTGCGCCAGGCCGAGCCGCTGGCGCATGCCCAGCGAGTACGCCCGTACCCGACGCTTCGCCGCCACCGCGTTCAACCCGACCAGGTCGAGCTTCGCGGCGACCTCGCGCATGCTCAAACCCAGGGTGTACGCGGACAGCGTCAACGCCTCGCGGCCCGTGCGGCCCGCGTGCTGGGCGGAGGCGTCCAGCAGCACGCCGACCTCCCGTCCCGGGTTGGGCAGCTCCCGGTAGGGGTGCCCGGCGACGGTGGCGCGACCGGCGGTCGGCGTGGTGAGCCCGCAGATCATGCGCATGGTGGTCGACTTGCCGGCCCCGTTGGGACCGAGGAAGCCGGTGACGGTGCCGGGCTCGCACTGGAACGACACGTCGTCCACCGCCGGGTGCGGTCCGTACCGCTTGGTGAGGTTCTCTACGGTGATCATGCGGTCGAGCCTGACGCCGCCGCCCGGCCATCCGCTGCGGCCGCTGGTCGGTGCCGCAGCTACCTTGGTCGACGCTCGGGTCGAGACTTTGGTAGCTGGTTGTCCGGGCCGGTAGCTGCCTAGCATGGGCGCGTGACCAGCATCGCCGTTCCCGAGCACCCCTGGCTGCTGCCGGGGGAGCTGGTGGTGCCGGCGGAGCCCGAGCGCGCCCGTCCGCGTCGCACCACCCGTGACTGGGTGGTGGACAGCCTGGCCTTCCTGATCAGCCTGCTCTGGGTGCTGTTCGCCACCGTCGACAGCCTCTCGCCCACTCCTGAGGCTGCCGTCCCGCTTCCGCACGACTGGATGGTCGGCGTGGACGCGCTGATCGGGCTGGTCTGCTGTGCGCTGCTCTGGGTACGTCGGCGGTGGCCGCTCGGGCTGGCGGTGGCCACCCTGCCGCTGAGCATGTTCTCGATGGCCGCCGCGATCCCGCTGCTGATCGTGTACTTCACCGTCGTGGTGCACCGCCGTACCGCCGTCGCGGTGGCGGTCACCGGTGTCGGTCTCCTCACCAACCTGGTCTTCAGCTGGGTGCGTCCCGATCCGGCCATGCCGTACTGGCTCACCGTGTCCTGGGGCGTGGTGATCACGCTCGCGGTGCTGGCCTGGGGGATGTTCGTGCGGGCCCGGCGGCAGTTGATCGTCTCGCTACGCGAACGTGCCGAGCGGGCCGAGGCCGAGCAGCAGTTGCGGGTCGCCCAGGCCCGCCACCTCGAACGCACCCGCATCGCCCGGGAGATGCACGACGTGCTGGCCCACCGGATCTCCCTGCTCAGCCTGCACGCGGGAGCGCTGGAGTTCCGCCCCGACGCACCCGCCGACGAGGTGGCCCGCGCCGCCGGGGTGATCCGGGGCAGCGCCCACGCGGCCCTGCAGGACCTGCGGGAGGTCATCGGGGTGCTCCGGGCCGAGGGCGACGGCGCCGGCGACGCGCCCGAGCCGCCCCAGCCCACCCTCGCCGACCTTCCGGCCCTGATCGACGAGTCGCGGACGGCCGGAGTGCGGGTCAACGTCAGCGACGGTGTGGCGCGGCCGGCGCAGGTGCCGGCGGCGCTGGGCCGGGCCGCCTACCGGATCGTGCAGGAGGGTCTGACCAACGCGCGCAAGCACGCGGCCGGCGCAGTCGTCACCGTGGACGTGACCGGTGGTCCGGGCAGCGGGCTGACCGTGGCGATCGCCAACCGATGGCCGGTGGGCACTCCGGTCGGCGGCACGCTCCCGGGCGCGGGCACCGGCCTGGTCGGCATCAGCGAACGGGTCGCCCTGGCCGGCGGCCGGCTCGCCTACGGGCGGGACGACACCGGCGACTTCCGGCTGGCGGCCTGGCTGCCGTGGCCGGCGTGACCGCGCCGCCCAGCGGTCCTGGCTCTCCTGACGTGCCCAGCGCCGACGACGCCGGTCCGACCGAGCCGGTGCGGGTGCTGATCGTGGACGACGACGCGCTGGTCCGGGCGGGGCTCTCGATGATCCTCGGCGGCCTGCCGGACCTGCGGGTGGTGGGCGAGGCGGCCGACGGCGGCGAGGTTCCCGCCGCGGTGGCCGCGTACGCCCCGGACGTGGTGCTGATGGACATCCGGATGCCCCGGGTGGACGGGCTGGCCGCCACCGAGGCGCTGCGCGGGCAACCGAACCCGCCCGAGGTGCTGGTGCTGACCACCTTCGACGCCGACGAGCAGGTGCTCCGGGCGTTGCGCGCCGGAGCGGCCGGTTTCCTGCTCAAGGACACTCCGCCGGTGGACATCGTGCACGCGATACGCCGGGTCGCCGGGGGTGAGGCGATGCTCTCCCCGTCGGTGACGCGCACGCTGATCAACCACGTGACCGCCGCCAACCCGGGCCCGCCCGGCCCCGATCCGCGACGCGAACGGGCGCTGCGCCTGCTCGCCGCGCTCAGCGAGCGGGAACGGCAGGTCGCCATCGCCCTGGGTCGGGGTTACACCAACGCCGAGATCGCGGGGGAGTTGTTCATGAGCGTGGCGACGGTGAAGGCGTACGTCTCCCGGCTGCTGACCCGACTCGACCTCAACAACCGGGTCCAGGTGGCCCTGCTCGTGCACGACGCCGACCTCGTCTGAGCGTCGACCGTCGGGGTGCTCGGCTCCGGAGGATCTGCTTACCGCCTACCGGAATTGAACCTTCGTCCGATGCCGGCCGTACCACTGCCCGAGGATGTCGGTGCGGTGGTCCGCCGTACCGCTGCCGAACTGCGGGAGGCCTGCCGTGCGTGTTGGTGAGCAGTCGACGGATCCCATCGACCAGGTGCTGGGTGAGGTGCCGATGCCGGCGCCACTGACCCCCGAGGATGTCCGGCTCGCGGTCCGGGCGGTGGTCGTACACACCGCCGAGGAGTGGCCGACCGGACCGCTGTGCCGCAACGACGGCGCGTCCTACCCGTGCCGCCTGCACCGCTGGGGGCGTCGGGTCCTGGAGGCGCACGGGCTCAACGAGCGACAGATCGAGGCGCTGATCCGGCACGGCAACCCGTTCGTGCACGTGCCGTTCCCGTTCACCGCGACCGGGCCGTCGTCCGCGCGCCCCGCCGGCGTTCGGCCGGCCACGCCCCCGGGCTATCCGGCGCCGCCCCCGGGTCGGGCCGGACTGCCCTCGCGACACCAGGCCGCGCGGGCCACCCCCACGGGGGTACGACCCGCGCCTGCCAGCCGCCCGGTGAGCCCCGGTGTCACCGCGCCGCGCTGGCCCCGGGCGAGCTGAGCGGCGTCACCCCACGGCCCGCTCGGCCCGCTCTGCCCGGGGCGACAGGGCGTCGGCCCGACGCGGAGGGTTTCCCCACCGCGCCGGGCCGACGTCACGCCGACCGGCTGGTTCAGTCGTTGCCGGCGCCGATCCCGCAGTCCGGCGCGGACCAGTTAGTCGTGTTCGAACTGCCGTCGCTGTTGTTCTCGCGCCGCGAGTCGACGTGCACGTGGTCGTCGTGGTCGGGGTAGCCGGGCCCGTAGATGCCGCTGAAGCCGTGGTTACGGGCGTCCCGTGCGACCGTGCACAGGGACGACGTCCGTGAGGTGACGTCGGCCGCGTGGCCGTACAGGTGCTGGCTGTCCGACGCGCCGCCGACCTGGTTGTTGCAGGCGCGGCTGCGGAAACCGCTCGTCACGTTCAGCGGCTTGTCGCCGAGGCTCTTGCGCAACGCCTCCAACTTCCACATGGTGCGCAGCGCGTTCTGCTTGGTCTGGGCCGCCGACAGCGGACCGCCGCTATACCCGCTGCCCCCGCACCCGTTGTCCAGCTCGTTGTAGCTGAAGTGCGCGGGCGTGCAGTCGTTGTCCTGGAGCTGGTACAGCTTGGCGTACGTCTGCGGGCCGGCGATGCCGTCGGCGCGCAACCCGTACGCCTGCTGGAACCGCTTCACCGCGGCGGCGGTCTTCGGTCCGTAGCGGCCGTCGTTCTCGACGATGTCCCGGTTGCCGGCCCAGCCGGCGACCCGGATCTGCAGCTGACGGACGTCGTCGCCCGAGCGCCCCTGGTAGAGGTTGCGGTTCCAGGTGTAACAGCCGTCCGCGTACGCTGCCGGCGCGGCGACCACCGAGGCGATCGCTGCCCCGGGCAACGCCAGGGCGAAAGCGACAGCAACTCGCTTCAAGGTGTTTACGCGCACAGAAGTCCTCCCGTTAGGAGAGCGAATGGGGTGGCTCTGGGACATCGACCGGGACGTCCCGCGATTTCCACCTTCGCACTGATCAGTGCGGTTGGCGGCAATAACGAGAATTGTTCTCACGATTCGCCCGTTCCTGGGCGCCACCTGTGAATTCGGCTGATTTGCGAAACAGCCATTTCCCTCGATCGGCGCGGGAACGCGGGAACGGCACCGAACGTCGCATTCGGTCGTACCCGGGGTGATGTTCCACTCCGCTGGTCGGCCGGTAACGTCAGGCCCGGGCGGCGAACTGGCGGAGGTGCACGTGGCACGCGGTGGCGTCTTCTGTGTCGAGGGTCAGTGGCACCGTGACCTCAACGAACGCGGTTCCGTGCTGCCCACCCTCGAACTGCTGGAACGACTGGGCAAGATCCGCTTCATCCACAAGGACGCCGCCACCCGCGACGAGTTGTTCTACTTCCTGGACCGCTGGCTGCTCAAGCAGTACGCCGACCACCGTGTCGGCTTCTTCGCCATGCACGGTGAGCCGAGCCGGCTCTGCCTCACCGACTGGCAGTCGGTGGAGCTGAACGAGGTGGCCGAGTTGATGGCCGGCCGCTGCGAGGGGCGGCGGCTCTACTTCGGTAGCTGCTCGGTGCTGCGCGCGTCGGACGCGGTGCTGCGCGAGTTCCTGGAGGTCACCGGCGCCGCCCTGATCTGTGGTTTCACCCGGGACGTCGACTGGGTTGAATCGGCTGCCTTCGAAACCGTCCTGCTCGACGTGCTGGCCAACGGGCAGCGGCACAACGCCGCTGAACTGCGGATGGGCTCGGCGCACTGGGCGCCACTCGCCTCGTACCTCGGCTTTCGAGTGATCTATGCCAACGGTCGGGCGTGGCGCCCGGCCGGCCGGCCTCGCGTGCCCACCCAGGCGGTGCACCGGACGGCCGCCGACCCGCGCTGACCCCCACCGCCCGCGGACCCGCCGCCGGCCTGGTAGGAACGAGTGATGGCACGCAGCATCGCGAAGAACACCCAGGTCGACCGGGACACCCTGCTCGACTTCCTCCGGCCGCGACACCGCGTCGTGCTGATGACCACCCGGGCCGACGGCCGGCCGCAGTCCTCCCCGGTCTCCGCCGGCATCGACGGCGAGGGTCGGCTGGTGGTGTCCACGTACCCCGAGCGGGCGAAGGTGACCAACATCCGCCGTGACCCCCGGGTCTCGGCGTGCGTCCTCTCCGACGACTGGAACGGCCCCTGGGTGCAGATTGACGGCACGGCCGAGGTGCTGGACCTGCCCGAGGCGCTGGAGCCGTTGGTCGAGTACTTCCGCAGCATCTCCGGCGAGCACCCGGACTGGGACGACTACCGGGCGGCGATGGTGCGCCAGGGCAAGTCGCTGATCCGGGTGACCATCGACGCCTGGGGTCCGATCGCCACCGGCGGTTTCCCGGCCCGCCTCGCCGACTGACCGCCCGCTTCTCGCCGCGCCGGTCAGTACGCGGCGGTGAAGCGCGCGTTCAGGTGTCGGGGCTGCTCGACCTCGTCGACGATCGCGACCGCGAGGTCCTCGTAGGTGAGCACCGACCGGCCCTGGTCGTCGGTGACCGGCTCGTCGGTGCCCGTGCGGTAGTGCCCGGTGCGGTCGCCGGGGTGGAACTCCAGCGGCGGCGGCGAGACGTAGGTCCAGCGCACCCCGTCGGCGGAGCTGCGGTAGTAATCGAGAGCGTCGGCCTGGCCCATCGCCGAGTCCCGGTACTGCTCGGGGAAGTCCGGCTCGTCGAGGAAGCGGGTGCCGCGCGGGGTGAGCAGGGTGGATCCGCCACCCAGATGGATTATCCGGGGCGCGGCCGGCATGGGCCGCAGGGTGGTCACCAGGGTCTCGGCGGCCGCGCGCCAGAGCCCGCGCTCGCCGCCGCCGATGGCCACCACCAGTGCGTCCGCGTCCGGCGCCAACTCCCGGACACTGCGCTCGCTGGTGGCGTCGCCGGTGACCGTCCGCACCCCGTCCGGCAGGTACGAGGTCGCCTCCGGGCGACGGACCGCGGCGATCACCCGGTGTCCCCGGTCGACGGCCTCGGCGGCGATCCGCGACCCGGCGGTGCCGCCCGCGCCAAACACGACGATGGTGCTCACCAGCCCAGGCTAGGGCCGGCTCGCCCCGGAGATGCCGTTATGACGAACCCGGCCGGGCGTTCAGGGGAGCGACCGACTGGCATGGGCCCACTACGGTGAGCCGAACAAGATCCATTGACTGAACGGGGAATCCATGAAGCACCTGTCCGCCCGTCGCCGGCTGCTCGCCTGGACGGTGCCTGCCACCCTGGCGCTCGCCGTCGTTCCGGCCCTGCCGGCCCAGGCCGCACCGGTCAACACGCCGAGCACCGCCGTCGCCGGCACGGTCGACAAGGACCTCAACGGTGACGGCGTACCGGACCTGGTGACCGCCGGCGGCACCACGACCGGCCTCGACTCCGGCGTCTGGACGGCGCGGGGCCGGATCAACGCGACCACCGGCGTCGGCACCGGCCGGGTGAAGGTCCCAGCGGTGAACATCGGCATCTACGGCAACGGCGTCACCGGCAACGAATCGCCGGCCGACTTCGACGGCGCCCAGATGATCACCGGCACGTTCTGGGGCACCGCGAACCAGGACTTCCTGGCCTACTACCCGGGTGGCAACAACGCCGGTGGCGGCGTCATCATCAAGGGTGTCGGCGACGGAACAATGGCCAAGCCCTACAACGCCAATGTCAGCCTCGCGCGCGAATTCCTGGCCGACGACCACGACAACTCCCCGATCCAGCTCGTCAGCGGGTACGTGGCGGACGGCGTCGGCGACTACATCCCTGACCTGATCGGAATCGTCGGCGACACGACGAACGGCTACCGACTCTCCTACTACCCGAGCGTCTGGGCGGCGGGCCTCTACTACCGGGTGGCGTTGAACACCACCGCCACCCCGACTGGCGGCAGCGACTGGCAGAACTGGACCCTGGCCAGCACTGAATTGGCTTCGGGCGTGGCCCTGGTCCTGCGCAACGCCACCACCGGGGACCTGTACCTGTGGCAGGGCGTGACGATGACCGACAACGGCGACGGGACTGGCGCGCTCGCCTACACCCAGTACCGGCTCGCCTCGGGCTGGAACACCGGCGTGGCGGTCAGCAGCCTCATCGCCGCCGACCTGAACGCCGACGGCGTGGCCGACCTGTGGGCGGTGTTCCCCGACGGCAGCGTGCGGGCGTACCTGATCTCGAACCTCTCCGTCAGCAAGCCGGCGAAGATCCGCGCGATCCAGTCGCAGCAGCTCGGCTGAGCTGCGGTGTGGGGTCCGTCAGCGTGGGCGACGGACCCCACACCCTCAGTCGATGAGAGCGGCGTAGACGAGTTGGCGCAGCTGGGAGCGGAGGGGATAGGTGCTCGACGGCAGGAGCTGGGTGAACAGCATCGCGGTGATCTCCTCGGTCGGGTCCACCCAGAAGGCGGTGCTGGCGACCCCGCCCCAGTAGTACTCGCCGACGCTGCTCGGCACCCGGCTCGGAATCGGGTCCTCGACGACCGCGAAGCCGAGGCCGAAGCCGACCCCGTCCAGGGTGCTCTCGGCGAAGCCGCCGGTGGACAGGGTGCCCAGGTCCTGCCCGCCCGGCAGGTGGTTGCGGGCCATGAAGCGCACCGTGCGTGGCCCGAGCAGACGTACGCCGTCCAACTCGCCGCCGCGCAGCAGCATTTGGGTGAAGCGGTGGTAGTCGGCGGCGTTGGAGATCAGGCCGCCGCCACCGGAGAACAGGGCGGGCTTGTGGTGTGCCAGAGCGCCGAGCCGGTCGTAGCGGAACGCCTGCCCGCTGCGCGGATCCGGCGCGTAGAGCGCGGCCATCCGTTCGGCCTCGTCGCCCTCCACCCACCAATGGGTGTCCGTCATGCCCAGCGGGGCGAAGATCCGGTCGGCGAAGAAGGCGTCGAGGCTCTGCCCGGAGACCACCTCGATCAGTCGACCGAGCACGTCGGTCGCGACCGAGTAACCCCAGGCCGTGCCGGGCTCGAAGAGCAGGGGGAACTCGGCGAAGGCCGCGCAGGCCGTGGCCAGGTCGACGCCCGCCGGCGGGTACATGTCGTAGCCGGCGGCCCGGTAGAGCCCGTCGACCACCGACGTCTGCATGAAGCCGTACGTCAGGCCGGCCGTGTGGGTGAGCAGGTGCCAGACCCGGATCGGCTCGGTCGCCGGCACCGTGTACGGCTTGAGCGTCGAGCCCTTCGAGTAGACCCGCAGGTCGGCGAACTCCGGCAGCCAGCGGCTGATCTCGTCGGTCAGCTCGAAGCGGCCCTCCTCCCACAGCATCATCGCCGCGACCGAGGTGATCGGCTTGGTCATCGAGTAGATGCGCCAGAGCGTGTCCGCCCCGACCGGCGCACCCGACTCGCGGTCCCGCAGGCCGTACGTCGAGGAGTGCGCCACCTCGCCGCGGCGGGTGACGACCACCTGCCAGCCGGCGAGCCGACCGTCGTCGACGTACCTGCCGAAGTGTTCGTCGATCCGGGCCAGCCGTTCCGGGTCGAAGCCGATCTCATCCGGGTCCTTGCTCCGCGCCACACTCACGCCGCCGAAACTACTCGCCGGTACACCGCTACCGGAAGGGGCGGCTCCCCGGCGGTGTCGGTCGGCGGCACTAGCCTGGCCGAATGCCGGAGTTGACCGAGGACGTGACCTTCCGCCACGAGGACTGGTACGGCGAGGAGTTGGCCGACCGCCAGTTCGTTGCCTGCGAGTTCTTCGACGTGGACCTGACCGAGGCGGTCACCCGGGGCGCGGTCTTCACCGGTTGCACGTTCGGCAACGTGCGGTTTAACGCGTCCCGGCACCTCGACTCGGCTTTCACCCGCTGTGTCTTCAAGCGCTGCAACTTCTTCGAGGCCGAGTTCACCGGCTGCAAGCTGGTGGGCAGCACCTTCGTCCAGTGCGAGCTGCGCCCGTTGCGCGTCGACGGCGGCGACTGGTCGTTCGTCGCGCTGCCCGGCGCGGACCTGCGCGCCGTCCGGCTGAGCGACGTGCGGATGCGCGAGGCCGACCTGACCGGCGCGAACCTCGCCGGGGCCACCGTGACCGGCGTCGACCTCTCCGGAGCGCAACTTCAGCGCTGCCGCCTCGGCGGCGCCGACCTGCGGCGCAGTGATCTCACCGCGCTCGACCCGACGTCGGTCGAGCGGGCCGGCGCGCTCGTGGACGCCGAGCAGGCCCTCGTCATCGCGCAGGCGCTCGGCTTCCGCATCGGCTGAGCCGGGGTGACCACCGGACGGTGAGCCGGCTGTCCCATACCGTCCCGATCCGGACTGGACACGCCATGCTGTCCCGATTTAGCGTGTCGACCACGCCGGTGCAATCGTGAACAACCCACAGTGGACGGTCGATCCGTCATGTGCGGTGGCGGTCGGGCGGCAACGTGGAGGAGTCGGTGGCGGACGAGGACCGTACGCGGGATGGTTCGCGGGCCGGGGACGAGCCGGCCGCTCGACCCGCGTCGCACCGGCCGCGATCTGCTGCGGCCGGACTGAGTCACCGAGCGCTGCGCCGGCTCGCCCGCACCCGGCAGCGGCGGCGCTGGGCACTGGAGGGGGTCGGCGCGGTCGTCTGCCTCGTGGTGCTCGTGGCGTACCTCGGCACGCGGTCCGGCCCGGATTCGGGCGACGCGACGGTCGGCGGCCCGGGCGGCGTGCCCGCCGGCGCCGCCCGTCCGACGGGCCTGCCGGGCGCGGACGGACGTACCAGCGAGGCCGGCCCGGCGCTGCCGGGTCTGCAGCCCCGGCAGCGGCCACCCTCGCCCGAACCAACCCCGTCGGCCAGCCCGCCCGCCCCCGAATCGGCGAAGCCGGCCGCGCCGCTGCTGTCGCTGACCCGCGCCGAGGTGCCCGCCGAGGTCGACCTGACCGCCGTGGGCACCCGGGACTGGATGCACTGGGGGCAGCGCGGCGGCACCTCGACGGTCCGCAAGCAGTCCGGCTCCGGGGAGATCGTCGACGGGGGCGGAAAGGGTCGCCGGATCGGCTGGGACGGCAACCAGGAGGTCGTCCGCTGGTCCGACGGCGCACCCGACCGGTGGGACCGGGGCAGTTCCGACGGTGTCTACACCTGCGGCGTGGGCAACGGGTTCAGCCTGGCGGTCGTCGGCAGCGGCGCGCCGCGCACGGTCCAGGTGTACGCCGGAATCTGGATGGCGCGCGGTCGGCTCGACGTGCGGTTGTCGACGGGCGGGCCGGTCAGCACCCTCCGCCTGGAGGATCCGTACACCAGTCAGAGCGCCCAGTTCGTCATCCGGTTCGCGGCGCCGAAGGACGCCCGGCTGGTGGTGAGCTGGACGGTCGAGAAGGTCTACACCGAGCACTGCGGGAACGTCGGCCTCCAAGCCGTCGCGCTGCGCTGAGCGGGACAGTTTGTCCGTCGCCCTCCGTCGGTGAGGACGTAACTTTCTGCTGTCCCCGTTCACTTTCCACTGTGGAGGCAGCGCAGATGAGCAGCAGTACCGCCCACCGCGTCCGTCCTGCCGTTTCTCCCGGCTTCGACGAGCCGGAGGTGCTTCGCGACATTCCCCTGCCGCCGTACGTGACGGGCGAGGATGCCCAGTTCGCGGTACGCGCGGTGGTGGTACACGCGCCCCGGCGCTGGTCCGGTGGAGTGGTCTGTCGCAACGACGCCAGCCCCCACCCGTGCCGGCTGCACCGGTGGGGCACCCGGGTGCTGACGCTCCGCGGCCTGCACGCCGCCGAGATCGCCGCGCTCATCGAGCGCGGCGACCCTGCGGCGGTGCCCCCCACACCGAAGCGCCCCGCCTGACCCGCGCGCTGATCAGCAGGTGATCGGCTTGACCCAGGAGCACTCCACGCCCTCTGGCGTACGCGGAGCCTGGGGCACCTCGGGCGCTGCGACCCGGGCCGCGCTCGCGCCGTCCTCGCGGTGGCCGGCCAGCGTCACCGCGATCTGGTCCTCCAGCGCCTTGACCGACGCCGTCAGGTAGTTGTTGAGCAGGATGGAGAACGCGAGCAGGTGGCCGTCCGCGCTGGTGACGTAGCCGGACAGCCCCGACACGCCGGTCAGGCTGCCGGTCTTGGCGTGGACGTTGCCCGCCGCCGGGGTGCCGGCCATCCGGCTGCGCAGCGTGCCGCCGACGAACCGCTCCGGTTGCCCCGCGATGGGCAGCGCCGCGTACCAGGTGGTGAACCAGGGCTGGGCTCGCACGGCGGCCAGGAGGTCGACGAACTCGGCCGCCGGCACCAGGTTACGGCGGGACAGGCCCGAGTCCGGGCCCAACCGGGCGCGGTCGTAGCGGGTGTCGTCGGCCACCAGGTTGCCGCTGACGACCCGGACACCGGCGGCGGCGACCTGCGCGGCGAGCGCGTCGTAGTCGGCCGCCAGCATGGTCGGATCGCCGCCGCCGCGCAGGTAGAGATTGCCGGAGAGCAGACCGCCGCGGCGCGGGCCGGTGGTCTGCACGTCGGTGCGGAAGTGGTGGCCGGGACCGAGCAGCCCCAGCGCGGCGGTCGAGGTCAGCAGCTTGGTGTTGGAGGCCGGGATCAGCCGCCGGTCGCCGTTGCGGTCGTAGAGGGTCTGCCCGGTGCTGGTGTCGACGACGACCACCGACGTCTGTGCGCCGGCCAGCCGGCTGTCGGCGAGGATCGCGTCGATGGTGGCGCGCAGGCGGGTCGTCGCGGGGGTGGGCGACTCGGCGGTCGCGCCGGACGCGCCGACGGTGGCCACGGTGGCGACCAGCGCGAGCAGCGCGACGGCGCGCGGAAAGAGACGACGATGCATGCGCCGATGCTGCCATGAAGGTAATCGCCGGAGAAGAGTCTCCAGCGAAGGTTATTGCCCTTCGCGATGTCCCGGTCGGCCGAGCCCTCGTTCGTGGCCGCCCCAGTAGTGCCGTTGCACGCCCATCACCAGCGGAGCCACCAACGCGGCGAGCGCCCCGCCGAGCAGCGGAAAGACGATGAACACCCAGAGTTGGCGAAGCGCCACCCCGCCCTCGAAGACGGCCGGACCGAAGGCGCGGGCCGGGTTGACCGCCGCGCCGGTCAGCGTCACGCCGACGAGTTGGGTCGCGGCCAGGGCCAGACCGATGGCAACCCCCGCGATGCCGGGGTTCTCGCTGCGACTGGTCACGACGAGCACCACCAGGACGAAGAGGAAGGTCAGCACGATCTCCAGTACGGCCGCGCCACCCCGGTTGATGTGGGCGCCGTACCCGTTCGAGCCCAGCGCCCCGGTCTGGTCCGCGACGTCACCCCACCGGGTCAGTGCCCAGAGCAGGAAGCCGGCCACGGTCGCCCCGGCGAACTGCGCGATCCAGTAGGCGACAGCGCCGATCACCGAGATCTTGCCGGAGAGCAGGACGCCGAGCGTCACCGCCGGATTGACGTGACTGCCGGAGAGCGGGCCGATCGTGTAGACGAGGGCCAGCATGACGAACCCGAAGGCCAGCGCGACGACCACCACGCCGCCCTGGACCCGCGCGGCGACGGCGGCGCCTACGCCGAAGAAGACCAGCAGCAGCGTGCCGAGGAATTCGGCAGCCGCACGGCGAGCGTCATCCATCATTTACTCAGCGTAAGGATAGTTCCGCTCGCTGGTGGGCAAATCAGGGCTGTGACCAGCGCGGAAGCGAGAGCGGGACTGATCCGGCTCTATTTGACGTATCGCTCGGTAGCGGGCACCGTGGGCTGGGAAGGGGCCCGTCAGCCGCCCCGATTCGACGCGACGGCGATGACCGTCCGTATCTCCCGTCGCCTCCCACGCGTGCTCGTACGCGGGCCGTTTGTCCGCCTCTGCGCGACAACCCACCGCGAGCCGAGAAACCACGAGGAGTTCCACCAATGCTCACCATGACCGACAACGCCGTGCTCGTCATCCGTGACCTCGCCAACCAGCAGGACGTGGCCCAGGACGGTGGCGTGCGGATCGCCGCCGACACCGACGCCGGATCGCTCACCGTGGAGCTGGTGCCCGAGCCGGAGCAGGGTGACCAGGTCGTCGACAACCAGGGCGCGCGGATCTTCCTCGACCCGGACGCCGCCGAACTGCTCGGCGACGCCTCGGTGGACGCCACCGTCGACGACGAGGGCATCATCCAGTTCGGCTTCACCGACAAGCAGTAGGGGCTCTCACCGGGGCGATCGCCCCCGCTGCGGTGGCCCCGGCCGGGAGTCCCACCCCGACTGGCCGGGGTTGTCGGGTCGCAGCAGTGCGGCGAGCACGTGCGCCACATGGTGCGACGTGCTCCACGCCGTCCAGTTGGCGGCGGACCCGGCTCCGGCCCCTCCGCGTGCGCGGCGCAGCAGCTCGTGGTCGCCCCAGGAGAACGCCGCGCCGACGCTCGACCAGTGCGGTGCCGTAACCAGCGTCCGGCAGAGGTCGGCGAAGCGGTCGTCGCCCCGGCCGCCCCGGCGTGACCAGCGGTAGACCCACCAGCCGTCGTCGGCGGTGTACCGCACGGTCGGTAGCCGGTCGCCGGGGTCTCCCGAGTCGGGCAGCGCCGAACCGACGCCGTAGTCGCCGTAGTCGACTCCGAGGTCGACCAGTCGCTGCCAGAGCTGCCAGTCCCAGCGTTCCAGCCGGACCGGCTCGTCGGCGGGCAGCCGGGACAGCGTCGGCGGCATGCCGCCCGCCGCCACCGTCGCCGAGCGCCAGGCGTGGCGGCGG
This sequence comes from Micromonospora sp. DT44, assembly GCF_049841635.1. Classification (NCBI taxonomy): domain Bacteria; kingdom Bacillati; phylum Actinomycetota; class Actinomycetes; order Micromonosporales; family Micromonosporaceae; genus Micromonospora; species Micromonospora sp. DT44. Next base: position 33,923 of record NZ_JBNCKS010000043.1, read on the forward strand.
GCCCAGTCCAGCAGCCGCCGTATCCGGGGCTCCGCCATTCGTACGTCCGCCGGGCAGCAGACGTCACCCGCGTCCACCAGCAGGTCGCACTCCTCCGGTGCGAGGCCGGTGTACCGCCAGATCCGCTCGACGGCCGTCGTGTCCGCGTCCGGGCCCGCCCGGTCGTGCGCGGCCCGCACGCGGACCAGCGCCCGTCGGGTGTACGCCCGGGCCACCGCGCCGTGCGCGACGAGCCGCCGCTCACTCTCCGCGAGGCCGATGACGGGCATCAGCGGTACGCCCCACCGGACCAGCTCGGTGTCGACCGAGTCGGGCTGGGCGGTCACGTCGACGGCCGGTAGCAGGCCGACCGGCAGTCGGCGCAGACCGTCCCTCGTGGACCGGTCGACGGCGTTGACCTCCAGGATCGGCGCGACGAGCCCGGCGGCCGCGGGATCGAGGTGGGTCAGGGCTTCCAGCTCGCCGCGTCGGCGGCTGGCGAGGATGGGGCGGTAGACCGGCTCCACTGCCCGGCCCCCATGGGCGGGCACCATAATTCAATCTAGTCAGGCATTCGCATGCCTCCACACTTTCTGGTACCGAAATTCCGCTGTCCGGCTGTCGGTTCGGCGACTACGCTCGCCCGATGTCCGCGTCGCCGTACCGTTACCGCTCCACCGACGAGGACAGCGCCCGCTGGGTCGGCTTCCCGTTTCGCGATGGCGACATCGTGATCAGCACCCGATCCAAGAGCGGCACGACCTGGATGCAGATGATCTGCGCGCTGCTGGTGCTGGGCACTCCGGAGCTGCCGGCGCCGCTGTCCGAGTTGTCGCCCTGGCTGGACTGGTTGGGCGAGCCGCGGGACGTGGTGTACGAGCGGTTGGCCGCGCAGCCGCACCGCCGGTTCATCAAGACGCACACCCCGCTGGACGGGGTACCGCTCGATCCCCGGGCGCACTATGTGGTGGTGGCGCGGCATCCACTGGACATGGCCGTCTCCCTCTACCACCAGGCGGGAAACCTGGACCGGACCCGAGTCGCGGAGCTGACCGGCCAACCCGCGCCGGCGGGACCGCCGCGTGTCCGTCCATCGCTCGGGCAGTGGCTGGCCAGCTGGGTCGACCACGAGGTCGACCCGCGCGTCGAGCTGGACTCACTCCCCGGGGTGTTCCGGCACCTGCGGGACGCCTGGGCCCGCCGGCACGAGCCGAACATCGCGCTGGTGCACTACGACGACCTCCGCGCCGACCTGGGCGCACAGATGCGACTGCTGGCCGACCGCTGGGGTGTCGAGGTGCCCGCCGGGCGGTGGTCCGCGTTGGTCGAGGCGGCCACGTTCGACCGGATGCGCGAGCGCGCTGACCAACTCGCCCCGGACACGCTCGGCGTGTTGCGGGACCGCCAGGCGTTCTTCCGTCGCGGCGGCTCGGGGCAGGGGCGTGACCTGCTGGACGCGGCCGCGCTGGCCCGCTACGAGCGGCGGGCGCGGGCGCTGACCCCGCCCGACCTGCTCGCCTGGCTGCACCGCGACACCTGAGACGTACACCGCGACACCTGAGACGTACACCGCGAGACCTGAGGCGTACACCGCGACGCCGGACGCGGAAACGAGCGCGCGGCGCCGCTGCGATCTTGGTCGCAACGTCGCCGCGCTCTGGCCGTCTCCCACCACCGCAGCCGTTCGGCGGTACGCCAGCGGGGACCTGGCTCGACCGGCCGTTCGCGCCGGTCAGCGTTGTCGATCCCCGTTCGGCGCGGATCCAAACCTGCCGACCGTGGGGAATTCCACCATCTGCCAGTCCCGGCGTGACGCGTGACCGAACGGGGTATGAGCGGGCCATGGAGCATTTCACGATCGCGACCGTCGCCGAGAAGAGCCCGGACTTCCGGCGGGTGCTGTGGACCGGCGAGCACACCCAGCTGGTGATCATGACGATTCCGCCGGGCGGGGAGATCGGCGAGGAGGTGCACGAGGGCATCGACCAGATCCTGACCTTCGTCAGCGGGACGGGCGAGGCCCGGGTCGCCGGCGAGAAGCGGGAGGTCGTCGCGGGTGACCTGGTTGTCGTCCCGTCCGGCACGAAGCACAACTTCGTCAACACCGGTCCGAATCCGCTGGTGCTCTACACCGTCTACGGTCCTCCGGAGCACGCCGACCAGGCGGTGCACCACACCAAGGAGGAGGCCGACAGGGCCGAGGAGGCCGGCGAGGACGAACCGCCGACCGCGTGACGGCGTCGGCCTGAATCGGGCCGATCCGGGTACGCGCGGCTGGTGACGCAGCCGCCGATCTCCGACTACGGGTTCCTCTCGGACTCCCGTTCCGGCGCGCTGGTCGACCTCGACGGCTCGATCGACTGGTGGTGCCCGGACCGGTTCGACGGCGCCTCCGTCTTCGGCAGGCTGCTCGACCCGGACGGTGGGCACTTCCGGTTGGCGCCGGTCGGCGTGGGTGGCCCCGGTTACCGGGTCGAGCGCGCCTACCGGCCGGACACGCTCATCCTGCGGACCGTGCACCACACGCCGCACGGCAGCGTGTCGGTGACAGACGCGCTCGCCGCCGAGCCCGGTGCCCGCGCGCACGAGTTGGGCATGAACTCGCCCGCCGTACTCGTCCGCGTGGTCGAGGGTCTCACCGGGCGGGTCCGGATGGCGCTGGACTTCGCCCCCCGCCCGGAGTACGGCCTGCTCACGCCGTACCTGCACGAGCGTCCCGGCGGCGCGGTGGTGGCCGGCGCCGGCCCGGTGGTGCTGGTGCTGCGGGCCGGGGGCATGCCGCTGCGGGCGGGCCGGGACCGGGTGACCCACGAGTTCGAGGTCTCCTCCGGCCAGGTGGTGGGGATCGACGTGGCGTTCGGGCAGACGTACGGCAAACCACCCGTCCAGATGGACCCGCTGGCCGCCCTCGCCGATACGACGCGGGCCTGGGAGGCGTTCCGGGACACGCACACGTACTCGGGCCGGTACCCGGAGCTGGTGCGGCACAGCGCGACCGTGCTTACCGGCCTCACGTACGCCCGCAGTGGCGCGGTGGCGGCGGCATTGACCAGCTCGTTGCCGGAGCAGATCGGCGGTGACCGCAACTACGACTACCGGTACTCCTGGTTGCGGGACTTCTCGCTGACGATGCGGGCGCTCTGGGTGGCCGCCTGTCCGGACGAGACGTCGCGGCTGTTCGCCTGGGTGGCCCGGTCGATCGGTCAGTTCGGCGACGAGCCAGTGCCGGTGCTCTTCGGGTTGGAGGGTGAACGCGACCTCTCCGAGCACCACTGCAACCACCTGCGCGGATACCACGACAGTCGTCCGGTGCGCGTCGGCAACGACGCCTGGAAGCAACGGCAGCTCGACGTGCCGGGTGAGGTGCTGTCGGCGGTGTGGCGGCTGCGCGACTACCTCGGCGCGACGTTCGAGTCGGAGCTGCGGGAGATGGTGCTCGGGCTGACCGAGCAGGTGGCGGCGACCTGGCACCTGCCGGACCGGGGCATCTGGGAGACCCGGGACGAGGAACGGCATTACCTCTCCTCGAAGGTCTCCTGCTGGTTGGCCATGGATCGGGCGGTGGGGCTCGCCGACCGGCTGGGTGAGCGGGCCGACCCGCGTCGCTGGGCCGGCGTCCGTGACGAGATCCGCGAGACGGTGCTACGCGAAGGCTGGAACGACCGGATCGGCGCGTTCACCGGCTCGTTCGGCTCGGCCGAGCTGGACGCCTCGGTGCTCGCCCTGCCGGTGGCGCACTTCCTGCCGGCCACCGACCCCCGGATGCGCTCGACCATCGCGATGGTGGAGCGTGAGCTGGGCACGGAGGACGGGCTGGTCCGGCGCTGGACGACCGACCCGGCCGGCTTCCTGCTGTGCTCGTTCTGGCTGGTGGAGTGCCTGGTGATGGCGGGTGAGGCGCGGCGGGCCGAGGAGCTGTTCGAGCGCGTGGTGGGTCGCGCCAACGACGTGGGCCTGTTCAGCGAGCAGATCGACCTGACCACCGGGGCGCAGCTCGGCAACATGCCGCAGGCGTTGTCCCACATCGGGCTGATCAACGCGGCCTGGCGGCTGACCGAGCCGAACAGCTTCTGATCGGGCCGCAGGCTCAGGCCAGCACGGGTACGCCGGAGACGTCGACCGTCTCGGGATACTTCAGGCCCGCGCCGGTGTTGAGCACCACCACCCGTTCCCCGGCCCGGATCCAGCCACCGGCGCGTAGCTGGCGTGCCGCCGTCAGGCAGGCCGCGCCCTCCGGGCAGAGCAGCAGCCCTTCCCGGGCCGCGAAGTCCCGCAGGTCGGCCAGGATCTCGGCGTCGTCGACGGCGACGGCGGTGCCGGCGGACGCCCGCAACGCCGCCAGGATCAGCTCGTCACCCAGCGGCGACGGCACGGTGATGCCGAACGCCACCGTGTGCGCGTCCTCCCACGGGCGGGCCCGGGACTCACCGGCGGCGAAGGCCCGCACGATCGGCGCGCAGCCGGTCGACTGCACCGCCACCAGTCGGGGCAGCTTGTCGCCGACCCAGCCCAGCTCGCGCATCTCGTGCAGCGCCTTGTGGATGCCGATGAGGCCGACCCCGCCACCCGTCGGATAGATGATCACGTCGGGCGCCTGCCAGCCGAGCTGCTCGACGATCTCGTACCCCATCGTCTTCTTGCCTTCGAGCCGGTAGGGCTCGCGCAGCGTGCCGGCGTCGAAGATCGCGCCGTCCGACTCGGCGACCAGCTCGGCCACCCGCCGGCCCGCGTCGCTGATCAGCCCGTCCACCAGGCGCAGATCGGCGCCGGCGGCCACGCACTCGCGCCGGCAGATGGTCGGCGCCGCCAACGGCATGACGATCGTGGCGCCCATTCCGGCGCGCGCCGCGTAGGTTGCCCAGGCCGACCCGGCGTTGCCGTTGGTGGGCATCGCGATCCGCTTGACGCCCAGCTCGCGGGCCCGGCTCACGCCGACCGCCGCGCCCCGCGCTTTGAACGAGCCGGTCGGGATCAGCCCCTCGTCCTTGACCATCAGGTCCGCGATGCCGATCTCGGCGCCGTACGAGGGGGCGCGCAGCAGCGGCGTCCAGCCCTCGCCGAGCGTGGTGACGTGCCGGGGGTCGGCGACCGGCAGCAGCTCCCGGTACCGCCACAGGTCGGCTGGGCGCAGGCCGAAGCGCTCCGGGGTGACCGCCTTCGCGACTGCCGGCAGGTCGTACCGGGCCAGCAGCGGCGAACCGCAGTCGCAGAGGTTCTGCACCTCGTCGGCGGCGTACTCCAGGCCGCATCGCGGGCAGTCCAGGTGGGTCAGGTACACGTCGCTCCTCGCCGTCAGGCCGCGTCGACACTCAGCCAGTGCCGACTGCGTACGCCCGGCTCGTAGACCGAGTCGAGCCGCTTGGCGACCACACCGGGCAGCCCCTGCTCCCGCCCGGTGCGCAGGGCCTCGTCGCCGGCACCGGAGAACCACGGCGGAGTCTGCCAGTGCGTACCGGCCAACGCCAGCCCATCGAGCAGTTCGCGGCGTTGCGCGTACGGGACGTCGACGCTGCTCACGCCCTCCAACCACAGCAGGTCGACAAGGAGGAACTGCGATCCGGTCGGCACCCGGCCCCCGCTGGTCGGGCGTGCCGCACGCACCCGGCCCGATCCGTCGATGCGCACCAGCACGCCGTCGAGCACCGCCTCGGTCGGCGCCAGGGCCTCGGCCATCGCGCGCAGCCACGGGTACCCGCCGGTGATCTCCTCGTCGGTCTCGGAGAGCAGCCGTAACCGCCCGCCGGAGACGTACGCCACCGCGCGGACGCCGTCCCAACGCAGCTCGTACCCCCATTTGCCGGCGTCGCGCGGCAGCCCGGCGGCGGGCGTGGCGCGCATCGGGCGGACCAGGTCGGGCATCGGCGTCCAGCCCGGCGGCGCGGGATCCGTGCGGCGGATCATCCAGTCCCGGCCGCCGGTGGCGAACAGGGCGTACCGGCCCTCGGTGCGCGCGCCGGAGAGCGTCACGATGACCTCGTCGTCGCGCCACTTCTCGCAGCGGTACGTGCCCCGGTCGTGGATGATCATCCGGCCGCCCCCGTACTCGCCGGCTGGGATCTCGCCGGCGGAGTCGAGGTACTCCATCGGGTGGTCCTCGGTATGGACGGCGAGGTGGTTGCGGCCCGGGTCGCGGGGCAGGCCGCGCGGCACCGCCCAGGACGCGAGCACGCCCTCGTGCTCCAACCGCAGGTCCCAGTGCAGGCTGCGGGCGTGGTGCTGCTGGATGACGAAGCGGGCGCGGTCGCCGTCGTCGCCGGCCGGCCGGGGCTTCGCCCGCGGCACGGGCTCCGGCGTGCGGGCCGCGTCGCGCCGACGTCGGTACTCGTCCAGCCGGTCCGTCACACCCGCATTCTCCGGCAAAACGTGCGCTCCTGCGGGCCGCCGGAGTGTCCGATTCGCTCGGCGGCCGAGCATGAGTCGGGGTAAAACGGACCTCATGGACCTCCGCGACCAGCCCACCGCCCTACTTCCGGGTGACGTGCGAATGCCCCTGCTCGGCTTCGGCACCTGGCAGGCCACCGGCCAGGCGGGCTACGACGCCGTGCTGGCCGCGCTCGACACCGGCTATCGGCACCTCGACACCGCCACCGTGTACGGCAACGAGCGGGAGGTGGGTCGGGCGGTCCGGGAGAGCGGGCTGCGTCGGGAGGACATCTTCCTCACCACGAAGCTGCCACCGGACCGGATCGGCCGGGAGCGTCAGACCCTGGAGGCCAGTCTCGAGGCGCTCGGCGTCGACCAGGTGGACCTCTGGTTGATCCACTGGCCGCCGTCGTCGGCGGCGGACAGCATCCCGCTGTGGCGTGAGTTGCTGGCCGCACGGGACGAGAACCTGACCCGGGCCGTCGGGGTCAGCAACTACAGCACGAGCGAGATCGATGAGCTGATCCAGTCGACCGAGGAGAACCCGGCGGTCAACCAGATCCGGTGGAGTCCCGCGCTGTACGACCGGCAGCGGCACGCCGAGCACCGGGACCGGGGCGTCGTGCTGGAGGGGTACAGCCCGTTCAAGACCAGCGATCTCAGCGATCCGGTGCTGACCAGGATCGCCGCGACGCACGGCGTCTCCCCGGCGCAGGTGGTGCTGCGCTGGCACATCGACCACGAGATCGTGGTGATCCCCAAGTCGGTGACGCCGGAGCGGATCACCGCCAACTTCGACGTCTTCCACTTCTCGCTGACGGCCGAGGAGATGCGCGACATCGACGCGCTCGGCGACTGATCACATGTTAAGACGGACGTCCGGCATGTGGGCGCCCGGGAAGCGGGGCGGGGCGGCGGTGTCCACCTGCGGGCGATCGACGGAGTAGTTGGCTGAGGCAACTACCATCGTCGATGGCTGCAAACTGTTGTCTCCTCGGCGGTGTGGTTGCCACCCGAGCATGTCTCGACTCAATTGGCGGATGCGTCCGACCATCGGGCCGCCGCTTCATTCGCGCCGGGACCGGACGTCGATTCACGAGCGGTGGTGCGCCGTCCTGGGCAGTTGCTGTGAGCTGCCTGGACATCGATGGGGTGCAGGTCTGGAGGCGGCGATTCGGGCACCTCCCGCGAGGCCCTTCGGTCGGCCGAACGCAGGCATTCCGGCGGTTTGCCGTGGGCGAATTGCTCATCGCCCGCTCCGCTATTCCGGTCCACTGCAGACGCTTCGCGGCGGAGCCTGCAATTGGCGGTCGGATCGACCTGTCCGCTCTGGTTGGGTGGCAATGGCCGACGTCCGGCGTTGGCGCGAGTCAGTCGTTCGGCGGATGCCTGTCCGGCTGTTCGTCGAGCCCACCGCGCCTGTTCTGAGCAGCTAACACTCCGTGGAGTGACCACTGGGGGCGGAAGGTCCGTATTGCCGCGTCTGTGCTTACCAGTTGTAACGCTCCTTGTGCGTAGAGCGTGCGGCTCCCTACAGTCCCGACCGACAAACGGGCAACCCACGGGGGGTTTTCGTGGCACGTCGAAAGACGGCCACCGTACGTTCATGCCTTGCGGCGGGAGTCGCCGTGCTGACGGCGGTCGCGTTGGCAGGCATCTCGGGCGAACCGGCGGAGTACCTCGCCGCCGGACCCGATGGCGTGACGGGTGGCGTGGAAAACAGGTCAGACCAGGCAGTGTCCCTACGGGCCGCCCGGGAAACCGGCAAACCGGTGCGGGTCGACAGCCTCACCAGCGAGACCGCCGAGGTCTTCGCCCTGCCCGACGGGCAGTTCCGGGCCGAGCTCGCCGCCGGCATGCAACGGTTCCGCCGCGGCGGCGACTGGGTGCCGGTCGATCTCACCCTCAAGGCCGGGACGGACGGCTCGGTCACCCCGGTCGCCCACCCCGGCGACCTGCGCATCTCGGGTAGCCGTGCGGCGGGCACCCACGAGCTGGCCGCGCTCGGCTCCGCCGACCAGCGGGTCGCCATGGGCTGGACGGGGGCACTGCCCACGCCGGTCCTGCAGGGCAACCGCGCGACGTACGTCGATGCCCGTCCCGGTGTCGACCTCGTCGTCGAGGCGACCCGGACCGGATTCGAACAGTTCCTCGTGGTCAAGAACCGGGCCGCCGCAGCCCAGGTCGAGAGCGTGGCCTTCCCGCTCAGCGGTCGCGGCGTGGCCGAAGGGAGCCGGGGCGCGGACGGTGCCATCGCGATCAAGGACCGGGCCGGCAAGCAGACCGCCCGCATCCCGGCGCCCCTGATGTGGGATGCCAGGAAGCACAAGATCACCGGTGCCCCCGCCGTGCAGAAGCCGATCCGCACCGAGCTGGCGAAGCGCGGCGACACGGTCGAGCTGACCCTCACGCCGGACCGCGCGTGGCTGCGGAATCCGGCGACGGCCTACCCGGTGACCATCGACCCGACGGTCAACCCGCTCGGCACCACCTTCGACACGTACGTCACGGCGGGGTCGAGCCTGGACCAGAGCACGCAGAACAACCTCCAGCTCGGCCTGCTCGACCCGAGCAACCCGCACCTGACCCGGTCGTTCCTCACCTGGGACAGCACGGTCCTCGCCGGAAAGCAGATCAACTCGGCCACCGTGTCGTTGTGGAACTACTGGTCGTACCTCTGCACCCCGGTCTCGTGGGAGATCTGGACCACCGCGCCGGCCACGTCCACCACCACCTTCGCCAACCAGCCCGCGTGGGACGCGGTCGGGCCCGATGCCCGGTCCACCGCCACCGCCGGCGGCGGCGCGAGCTGCACCAGCGCCGACGCCTGGGTGAACATCGACGGCAAGACCTTCTTCCAGCGGGCCGCCAACGCTAACAAGACCCGGGCCGGGATGGGCCTCCGGGCGACCAACGAGGCCGACGTGGGCGGATTCAAGCAGTTCCGCTCCCGCGAGGGCGGCAACGCCGCCGAGGATCCGAAGGCATCGGTCACCTACAACTCGTGGCCGACCGTCGGCACCCAGGCCACCGTTCCGGCCACCAGCTGCGTCACCGGCACGGGCCGACCCCAGGTCAACACCCTGACCCCGCAGCTCAAGGCGACCGTCTCGGACGGCGACGGCACCGCGATGACGGTCACCTTCGAGTGGTGGGCGATGAACGCGGAGACCGCGATCGGCTCCGCCAGCTACAGCGCCGTGGCCTCCGGCGCCACCGCCGCGACGACCGTGCCGGCGGGCGCCTTCGTCGACGGCGGCATCTACCGCTGGCGGGTCAAGGCCGCCGACGGCGTCAGCGGCAGCGACCGCTGGTCCGCGTTCTGCGAGATGCAGGTCTACACCACCGTCGCCCCGGTCACCGGCTGCGCCGGCACCGCGGAGAACGACTTCAACGGCGACGGCGTCACCGACCTGGCAGTCGCCGACCCGGAGGTGACCGTCAACGGCCTCTGGGGCGCCGGTCAGGTGCACGTGACCTATGGCGGCAGCACCACCGTGCACACCCTGCAGGAGGGGGTGGCCAAGGTCCCGGGCGCACCCGCGTCGAGTGACCGCTTCGGCTTCTCGATCTCGCCGTACGACGCCAACAACGACGGCTGCACCGACCTCGCGGTCGGCGTCCCGTACCAGAGCGTCAGCGGCCAGGAAGGGGCCGGTGCGGTCTACGTGCTGCTCGGCTCCCCGGCCGGGCTCGCGCAGGGGCCGGCCTCGCTGGTCTACCACCAGGACGTCACCAACGTCCCGGACACCGCCGAGGCCTGGGACGTCTTCGGCTACTCGGTGGCCGGGAGCCGGACCGCGAGCGGCGAGCCCTACCTGGTGATCGGCGTCCCGTGGGAGAGCCTCTCGAGCGGTGCCCTGACCGGCATGGTGCACTACCTGCGCGGCAACGTGAACGTGGCTCTCACCCAGGGCAACGGCATCCCGGGCAGCGCGGAGTTCGACGACCGGACGGGCTTCTCGGTGGCGGCCGCCAAGTACCACTGGGCGGTCGGATCCCCGGGAGAGGCGATCGGCAGCGAGGTCTTCGCCGGCGCGGTCAACGTCTTCAGTAACAAGCTGACCAGCGGGCTGCCCACGATCGCCGCAGGGCTGTACCAGGGCCTGACGGGCGTCTCCAACGTCGCGGAGGCCAACGACAACTTCGGCAAGTCGATCTCCATCGCGCCGTACCGCCCGGTCGGTAGCCCGGCCGGGACGCAGGACTCGCTTGTCGCCGTGGGTGTGCCGGGGGAGGACATCACCCTCTCCGGCGCGACCGCATTGACGACCGACGCGGGCATGGTGCACCGCTTCCACGTGACCGCGGCCAACACCTTCACCGAGTTGCCGTCGATCACGTACGCCTCGGAGGACGGCGACTACCTCGGCGAGAAGGTTGTGGTGGCGAACACCGCCCCGGCCAGCGAGGGCACCAACTCGACGATGTTCATCGCGATCGGCGTCCCCGGCGAGGACGCCGGGACCTCGACGGCCGACTCGGGACGGGTGCGGGTCTTCCCCGCGCTGGCCAACCCGATCGGCACGCCGGTGACGCTGCAGCGCGACGGCGCCAGCCTGCCGGGCAGCTTCCGCGAGCAGGAACTCGTCGGCAACTCGCTCAGCGCCACCTCGAAGCAACTCCTGGTCGGCACGCCGTACGGCGACGACGCGGTCTACGCCTTCAACTGGTCGAGCCTGGCCGGCGGGACGACCACTCCGGCCCAGACCTGGCAGCCCGGGCAGAACGGGCTCCCGACGGCCAAGGGCCTCTTCGGGGCGGCGATCAACTGATGGCACGCGACGAATTGCGCAGTTCAACGAGGGAGGACCTGACGGTGGCCCGTCCTAGCAGAAAGCGGGGTCGGCTCTTCACGCTCGGCCTCATGGTGGGCCTCGCCGGCCTGCTCTCCACCACCGTCTACGCCGACAACGCCGACCCATCGACCGCCACCGCTCCGGTGGCGGCCGTGGAGGAGGACCCGGTCCGGGAGACCGAGGCGGAGGCGCTGCTCGCCGCCAAGTCGCTTGGCCAACCGGTCGAGGTGCTCGCCTTCCGGACCGAGTACCGGGACGTCTTCGCGCAGCCGGACGGCAACCTGATCGCCAACGAGCACAACCATCCGGTCCGGGTGGTCCAGGGTGCCGCCTGGGTTCCCACTGACGCCACCTTGGCGCCGAACGCCGACGGGACGATCACCCCGAAGGCCGCGCTCATCGACATGCGGATCTCCACCGGCGGTACGGATCCGCTGCTGGTGGTCCGCAAGGACGGCCAGGTGATGACCCTCACCTGGCCGTACACCCTGCCCGCGCCGGTGCTCAACGCCGACCAGGCCGTCTACCCGGAGGTCTTCCCGAACGTCGACCTCGTGGTCAACATGACGGTCGAGGGCTTCTCCCATGTCATCGTCCTCAAGACCCCCGAGGCTGCGAACACGCCCGAACTCCAGGGGCTCAAGCTGGGCGTCACGGGCCAGAACCTGACCATCCAGGAGACGCCCGAGGGCGGGATCGTCGCGCTGGACCCGGCCACCGGAAACCCGGTGCTCGAGGCCGACCAGCCGACCATGTGGGACAACGGCGCCCCAGCCGGCGACGACGGTCCCGCTCCGACGAGTGCCCGGAAGGCGCCCGCCGGCACGCTGGCCTCCGACTCGACCACCGCCGCCACGGTCCCCGGTGAGACCGACCTGGAGACCGCGCGCGGCCCGGAGGACAGCTCGACGGTCGCGCCGATGGAGCTGGACTACACCAACGGCGCCCTGACCCTCACCCCGGACGCCGCGATGCTCACCGACCCGGACACGAACTGGCCGGTCTACCTGGACCCGGTCTGGCAGGCGACGACCAACAGCTCCTGGGCCATGGTCGACAGCGGCTATCCCAACGAGGAGTACTGGAAGTTCGACGGCAAGCGGCACGAACGGATCGGGCTCTGCCCTGAGCGGTGCAACAGCTCCAAGGTGAAGCGGGTCATCTACACCCTTTCCACTCCGTACTCCGGCAAGACGATCCTCAGCGCCGAGTTCCGGGTCACCATGCAGCACGCCTGGAATTCGACCCCGCAGAACGCCCAGCTCTACCTGCTGCCGAAGGCTGCCACGTCCGGGACCAACTGGAACAACCAGCCGGGTGGGTCGAGCTGGAGCAGCGGCGCCAACTGGCTGGACACCAGAGCGCCCAGCAGCACACAGGCGAGCTGCACCTCCACCAACCAGAACGCCAGCTGGAACGCCAAGGAGGCCGTGCAGCTGGCGGCCGCAAACGGCTGGAGCAACGTCACCCTCGGCCTCAAGGCCGAGAACGAGGGCAACTACCAGCACAGCAAGCGGTTCTGCGACAACGGCGTGCTCTCGGTGAAGTACAACCGGGCCCCGCTGATCCCCGCCCTGTCGGAACTCAGCTCTGACCCGGGTGGCGCCTGCGTCTACGGCTCCGGCGCCCCGTACGTGTGGAAGATCCCGAAGCTCTACGCCGTGCTGCGCGACCCGGACCACTCCTCGGCTCACACCGAGCAGCTCAAGGCCGAGTGGCGGCTCACCTGGCGGGCTCCGGGAGCGTCGACCGACACCGTGCGGTCGTATCCGACGACGCTGCTCAAGGCGAGCGGGTCGATCTTCTCGCTCAGCGCGCCGACGGACATCCCACAGAACGTCGTCGTCTCCTGGGACGTCCGCGCCTCCGACAACACCGTGTGGGGGCCGTGGAGTTCCGACGGCACCCGCAACACCTGCCAGTTCATCTACGACGCCACCAAGCCCGCCCCGCCGGACGTCGACTCGCCGGACTTCCTGCCCGACGACGCTGGCGACAACGGCTCGCCCGACTGCGCGACCGACGCGGAGTGGCACGAGAAGCTCGGCCTGACCACCAGTTTCACCTTCGACTCCGTTGCCGCCGACGTGATCGAGTACCGGTGGGCCTTCAACACCAACCCGTCCTCGGCCAACAGCATCAAGCCGTCGACCGCTGGTGGGCCGGCCACCATCCAGTGGAAGCCGACCAAGGAAGGGCCCTGGACGATCAACGTCATGGCGGTCGACAGGGCCGGCCTGGGTAGCTCCATCGCCTCCTGCACATTCCGGGTCGGCAAGCGGCCGCCGGTGGCGCAGTGGTCGTACTCCGAGGTCGCCGGATCGACGAAGGCCGAGGATTCGCTCGGGGACCGCGACGCCGTGGCCGGCACCGGGGTCACCTTCGGTGTCCCCGGCCCCGGTGGTCAGTTCGACACGGCCGTGGCCCTGGACGGCACCTCAAGTGGCTATCTGAAGACGACCCTGGATCCCCAGAACCCTGACAAGACAGCCCGGGTTCTGGACACCTCGGGCAGCTTCACGGTCAGTGCATGGGTCCGCACCTCGGACCCCGCGCGGCGGCAGACCGTCGTGAGCCAGGACGGCACCGGCGAATCCGGATTCAGCCTCGGCACCGACGGGGGCAACTGGGTGTTCCGGATGCCGACCAACGACGTGATCTCCCTTGGTGAGTGGCGGGTCTTCTCGACCGGCACCACCCCATCCCCGGTCACCACGGCGTGGACCCACCTCACCGCCTCGTACGACGACTCCACCAAGAAGATCTCCCTCCTGGTGAACGGGACGAACCTCTACACCGCCGACCGGCGGTCGCAGGCGAGGTCGCGGGGTGCCGTCCAGTTCGGCCGGCGCATGGTCAAGAGTGGCTACTCGGACTACTGGGCCGGTGAGCTGGCCGACGTCTCGTTCTTCGACCGGCCGATCCTCTCCACCGAGGCCGTCGCGCTGAAGCAGACGGCCCTCGACCGATCGGCGTATTGGCAGCTCAACACCGCCAGTGGAACGAGCAGCCCGGAGTTCGGCGCCAAGGCGGCCATGGTTCTCGGGCCGGATGCGTCGATCTACAAGGGCGTCATGCCACCCCCCTCCGCCGCGATGCTCGGCGGGGGTCACCTGAAGCTGAACGGCAACGTGAACAGCTACGCGAGCAGCACGTTCAACGCCAACATGGCGAGCAGTTTCACCATCACCGCCCGGGTCAAGCTCACCAGCAGTTGCGCGGGTAAGCAGATGACGTTCTTCTCGCAGAAGGGCCTGCACAACAGCTCGATCATTGTCCGGTGTAACAACGCAGGCCGGTACGAGCTGTCCGTGCCGGGCACCGACACGGCGGGCACGGGGGTCGAGCTGACCCCGCTAGCCGACGTGGCGCCCAAGACCACCTCCAAGGGTGAGGTCGTCGCCTTGGTCTACAACGGCTACACGCACGAGTTCATGCTCTACGCGGCGGCTCAACTGATCGGGTCGGCGCAGCTCACCGAGCCGTTCAACGCCACCGGTGGGCTTCAGCTGGGTCGTGCCTTCATCGACGACCAGTTCGGCGAGCACCTCTCCGGCGCCATCGACGACGTCCGTGTCTACAACGGTGTGGCCGACATGAACCTCCTTCAGCGGTTGAACCTCTCCGCCAAGGAACAGCCCAACCTCTGATCCCCCGGCCGTCGGGTCGCCTCACCGGAGGCGGCCCGACGGCTCCTTCCGCTTCCCCCGACCACCCGTGGAGGGTTGATGTTCTCCCGACACCTGGGCGCCTCCGGCGTGCTACAACGCCGGATCAAGCGACCCGTGTCCTGGGCGTTGACCGGCGTGCTGGGCCTGACCTTCGTCCAAGCCGTCGAGATGCCTACCGCTGCCGCTCAGGGCAGCAACCGCCCCAAGACCGCCGACTCCGGCAAGGTCCTGCCCGAGCGGGACCCGCTGCCCGCCAAGCCCCGGAAACCGGACGCCGCAAAGGCCGCGGCGACCACCAAGCCGGCGTCGGTCACCTGGCCGGCCGCCGGCGCCGCCGAGATCGCCCTGCCGGTGCCCGCCTCGGCCGACGCCCGGACCGTCGCGTCCGGCGGCGCGGCACGCACCGCCAAGGCGGGCGGGCTCACCGTCTCCGTCGGCGCGGTGTCCGCGCCGGCGACCGCGAGCGGCGCCGCCGGCACCGCGAGCAGGGCCGCACCGACCACGCCCCCCGGCAAGGTCCGGGTCGAGGTGCTCGATCACGGGACGGCTGGGCGCGCCAAGGTCGACGGTCCGGTCGTGCGGGTGGTCCGCACCGACGGCCAGCAGGCCGCCGGCGACGTGCGGCTCTCCGTCGGGTACGACGGGCTGGCCGGCGCTTTCGGCGGCGACTTCGGCAGCAGGCTGCGGTTGTCCCGACTGCCCGAGTGCGCCCTGCGTACCCCCGAGCACAAGGACTGCGCCGCCCAGCCCCTGCCGACGGTCAACGACGGCGAGAAGCTCAGCGTCTCGGCCGACGTGACGGCGACGGCCAGCACCGGGAGCCTCTACGCGCTGACCGCTGGTGACTCGTCCTCCCAGGGCAGCTACGCGGCGTCGAAGCTGGCCCCCTCCTCGCAGTGGTCGGTGGCCCCCTCCACCGGCGGCTTCTCCTGGTCGTACCCGCTGCAGACGCCCCCGGTACCGGGTGGCGGGGGACCGGGCATCGCGCTGGCCTACTCCTCGCAGTCGGTCGACGGGCGCACCTCGACCACCAACAACCAGGGCTCCTGGATCGGTGAGGGGTTCAGCTACGAG
The DNA here is from genome assembly GCF_049841635.1 of Micromonospora sp. DT44. NCBI lineage: Bacteria > Bacillati > Actinomycetota > Actinomycetes > Micromonosporales > Micromonosporaceae > Micromonospora > Micromonospora sp. DT44. The sequence goes on from NZ_JBNCKS010000043.1 coordinate 49,809, forward strand.
CCGGGCCACATCGAGCGCCGCTACAAGGCGTGCGCCGACGACGGCCACAGCGAGGTCGCCGACCAGTGCTGGGCGCACGACAACGCCACCATCCTGCTCAACGGCAAGTCCACCGAGCTGGTCAAGACCGCCTCCGGTTGGAAGTTCGCCTCCGACGACGGCTCCAAGGTCGAGAAGCTGCTGGGCGCTTCCAACGGCGATCAGGGGACCACTGGCGTCGACGTCGGCGAGTACTGGCGGGTCACCACGACCGGCGGCACCGAGTACTACTTCGGCCTCAACCGGCTCCCGGGCTGGGCCAGCGGCAAGGAGGAGACGGCGTCGACCTGGACCCTCCCGGTCTTCGGCGACGACGCCAACGAGCCGTGCAACAAGACCACCTTCGCCGACTCGTACTGCAACCAGGCGTGGCGGTGGAGCCTCGACTACGTCAAGGACCGGCACGGCAACGTCACGTCCTACTTCTACGGGCGGGAGAGCAACTGGTACGCCCGCGGTAACCGCACCGACCTCAACGGAGTCGAGTACCACCGGGCCGGCTGGCTCAAGCGGATCGACTACGGCCAGAAGGACGGGCAGGTCTACACCACCAACGCGCCCGCCCGGGTGCTCTTCGACACCCTGGAGCGGTGTCTGGCCGAAGGCACGATCGACTGCGACGAGCAGGACCTGAACACCACTACCGCCCCGTACTGGCCGGACGTCCCGTGGGACCGCAACTGCGCCAAGGACACGAAGTGCAAGGGCGACCAGATCACCCCCACCTTCTGGACCCGCAAGCGGCTCGTCGGCATCCGTACCCAGATCCGGGGTGCCAGCGCGTGGACCGACGTCGACAAGTGGGCGCTCGACCACCTGCTCACCGACAACGGTGACGGTAGCCGCACCCTCTGGCTCAACAAGATCACCCACACCGGCCTGGTCGGCGGCAGCGCCACCCTGCCGAGCGTGGAGCTTGCCGGCCTCCAGCTGCCCAACCGGATCGACCGGACCAGCGACTTCATCGCCCCGCTGATCCGCTTCCGCCTGGCCACCGTCTACACCGACAGCGGCGGGCAGATCGACGTCAACTACGAGAAGGCCGACTGCACGGAGAACACCCTGCCCACCGAGGGCAGGAGCACCCGCCGCTGCTTCCCGGTGAAGTGGAACCCGCTGGGCAGCGGTAGCCAGGTCACCGACTGGTTCCACAAGTACGTGGTCAGTGCCGTGGTGGAGACCGACCGCACCGCCCGCTCGCCCGACATGGTCACCAGGTACACCTACCTCGACGGTGCCGCCTGGCGTAAGGCGAAACCGGACGGGCTGAGTGACGGCAAGGACCTCACCTGGAGCGACTGGCGCGGCTACGGCAAGGTCGAGGTCACCAAGGGTGACGGTCAGACGCAGACCACCAAGACCGAGTACCGCTACCTGCGCGGCTTGCACGGGGACGACGACCCGGACAGCACCAACCCCCGCTCGATCACTGTCACCGACACCGCCGGCGGCACCTACACCGACTACGACGAGCTCTCCGGCTTCGAGTACGAGAGCAAGACGTTCGACGGCGCCACCGAGATCAGCAAGAGGATCAAGACGCCGTGGCGGTACAAGACCGGCAGCGAGTCGCACACCTGGGGGGCCAGCGAGTCGTACTTCGTCAACACCGCGAGCACCCGCGGCTACACCGCGCTGGCGGCCGGCGGCTGGCGGCAGACGAAGACCAGCACGACCTTCGACACCACCTACGGTCAGGCGTATCTGACCGAGAACGAGGGTGACGTCGACGTCACCGGCGACGAGGCGTGCACCCGCACCACCTACGTCACCGACGTGACCACCTACGGCGACAACAAGCCGGTCTACGTCAAGGACCTGGTTTCCCAGGTTGAGTCGGTGTCGGTCAAGTGCTCCACGACCCCGAACCGGGCCACCCAGGTCATCTCCGATGACCGCACCTACTATGACGCGCAGGTGCTGGGCAAGGCGAAGATCACCGGCAACGCCACCCGGACGGAGCGGCTGGCCACGCACGACGGCACCACGGCCACGTACACCCGGGTGGCGGAGGGCACCTTCGACGGCTTCGGACGTCCGTTGACCGCGAAGGACGCGCTCGGCGCGACTACCGGCACCAGCTACGTCGAGACCAACGGCCTGACCACGCAGGTCACCGAGAAGAGCCCGCTCGGCTACGAGACGGTCACCACGTACGCGCCGGCCTGGGGCAGCCCGAAACAGCAGGTCGACCCCAACGGGATGAAGAGCATCCTGGAGTACGACCCGCTGGGCCGGCTGTCCAAGGTCTGGATGCCGGACCGCACGGGGGCCAGCGGGCTGACCCCGAACACCAAGTACACCTACCTGATCCGCACCGACAAGCCGGCGGCGGTGAAGACCGAGCAGCGGCGCAACGACGGCACCTACACCGTCGAGTACCAGCTGTACGACAGCCTCCTTAGGCCCCGGCAGCTACAGACCGAGGGTCCGGACGGCACCCGGCTCATCGCGGACACCTTCTACACCCCGACCGGCCAGGTCGAGCGGACGTACGACACCTACCAGGTGGCGGGTGCGCCGGCCGACGTGATCTACCCGGCCGTGCCGGCGGACATGAACGGCCAGACGGCCTTCGTGTACGACGGCGCCGACCGGGTGAAGGCCACCATCTTCCTGGACGGCATCTCCGAGAAGTGGCGGACCACCACCACGTACGGCGGTGACCGCGTGTCGGTCGACCCGCCGGACGGCGAGACGCCGCGCACCACCGTCACCAACGCGCTCGGGCAGACCACCCAGCTGCTCCAGTACAAGGGCAACAGCCCGACCGGCGCGTACGACAAGACCGACTACACCTACACCCGGTCCGGTCAGCTCGCGACGGTGAAGGACCCGCTCGGCAACCAGTGGGAGAACCGGTACGACCAGCGGGGTCGCAAGACCGAAGCGATCGACCCGGACGCGGGGCACTCGTACTTCTCCTACGACGACCAGGACCGGCTGGCGGTCAGCACCAACGGCGTCGGCGCGTCACTGAGCTACCGCTACGACTCGGTCGGCCGCAAGACCGCCACGTACAAGGGCAAGGACCCGGACACGGGCCAACTGCTCAGCGAGTGGCAGTACGACCTGGAGATGCTTGGTCAGCTCTCCTCCACCACCCGGTACGCCTCGGACGGCGGCGCGTACGTCACCTACTACAGCGGCTACGACGAGCTGTACCGGCCACACGAGACGTACTACCAGGTGCCGGAGGAGGCGGGCAAGGAGCTCGCCGGCCTGTACACCTTCGGCACGGAGTTCAACTTCGACGGAACGGTGCAGACGGTCGGCATGTCGGACGGCGGCGGGCTGCCGTTCGAGTCGATCGCCTACACCTACGACTCCCTGGAGCGGCTGAAGAGCACCAAGAGTGACGTGCCGTACGTCACCGACGTTTCCTACCAGGCGACCGGTGAGGTGCTGCAGTCCGAGGTGCAGCTCAACACCAAGAAGGTCTGGTCGACGTACGAGTACGAGCGGGCGTCGAAGCGGCTGAGTCACACCCGACTCGATCGGGCCGGCGCGCCGGTCATCGATATCGACGCCCGGTACAGCTACGACGATGCCGGCAACATCACCCGGATCGAGGACACCCCGACCGGTGCCCGGGACGTGCAGTGCTTCACCTACGACTACCTGCGCCGGATGGACCGGGCCTGGACGTCGGGGAGCACGGCGCCCGACCCCTGCGCCGGCGGCCCCAGCGTCACCGGACTCGGCGGGGTGGCCCCGTACCACCACGCCTACACGTTCGACGCGACGGGCAACCGCAAGACCGAGACCCAGTACGCCGCGAACGGCACCTCGTTGCTCGCCCGCAGCTACGAGACCCCGTTGGCCGGCCAGGCCCGGCCGCACACGGTCAACAAGATGACCGAGTCGACCCCGTCCGGGGAGCGGCTCTACACCTACCAGTACGACACCGCCGGTAACACCACCAAGCGCACGAAGGTCGGCGAGGACCAGACCCTGGTCTGGGACGCCGAGGGCAACCTCGAGTCGGTCACCGCCAACAGCAAGAAGACGTCCTTCGTGTACGACGTCGACGGGTCGCGGATCCTTCGCAAGGAGCCCGGCACGACGACGCTCTACCTGCCGGGCATGGAGATCCGGCTCAACACCACCACCCATTCCACGGACGGCACCCGCTACTACCCGGTCCCGGGTGGCGGCAGCATCGTCCGCAAGCTCGACGGCGTCCGCTACGTCGCGCCGGACCACCACGGCACCGGCCAGGCGGTCGTCGACGAGGCAGGCGCGATCGTCACCCGGCGGACCACGCCGTACGGCGAGTCGCGTGGGACCCCGCCCGGACCGGGGCAGTGGCCCACCGAGAAGGGCTTCGTCAACGGCAACCAGGACAGCAGCACCGGCCTGGTGAACATCGGCGCCCGCGAGTACGACCCGATGCTCGGTCGGTTCATCTCGATCGACCCGATCATCGACGTCAACGACCCGCAGCAGATGCACGGGTACGCGTACGCGAACAACAACCCGGTCTCGTTCTCCGACCCGGACGGCCTGCGGGCCTGCTCCGACGACGCCTGCGGTCCGGGCGCCGACTACGAGGACATGTACGGCAACTACCACGACGTGCCCGGGCACAACGACGGTTGCCACGGCTGTTCGGGTGCGTACGACCCGCACGCGCCGGCCGAGAACCACCCACGGACGAAGGACAACGGCGGCGGTGGCGGTGGCGGCGGCGGTGACGCCGCGGCGGCCGCAGATAAGGCCCGGCAGGAGCGCATCGCCAAGGCGAAGGCCGTTCTCCTCGAGGCGGGCAAGGCGCTCGCCAAGATCGCGATGGACGAGCTGGGCATCACCGACGCGTTGAACTGCATCACCAAGGGCGACGTCGGCGGCTGTGTCAGCACGGCGATCACGATCGCGAGTTCCTTCGTGGGCGGCTTGCTGGGCAAGCTCGCCAGCAAGTACGGCGCACCGTGGAAGTGGAAGAAGGGCTACGAGCTCGGCATCCGGGTCAAGGACCTGCTCGGCAAGCTGATCACCGGGGTCAAGGACTTCATCAAGGCAGGGAAGAAGGCCTGCCACAGCTTCGCCCCAGGGACGCTGGTGCTCCTAGCTGATGGATCTTCAAAACCGATCGAACAGGTCAGTCTCGGCGATCAGGTTTTGGCAACGGATCCAGACAGCGGCGAGACCGGACCTGAAAAAGTCGTCGCTACGCACATAAATCTCGACTTGGAGCTGACTGACCTGCGCCTCGTGATTAATGGCACGGTCATCGAGGTGCAGACGACCCAGAATCACCCCCTCTGGAGCAATGACAGGAAAGAATGGGTTTCCGCGTCATTGCTTCATGTCGGAGAGAGGCTTAGGTCTCATGACGGCAGCGACGTTATCGTCTCCGAAGTGCGATCCTATATTGACGCCAAGGTTATGCGGGATCTCACCGTCGAATCGGTTCACACGTATTACGTGGTCCTTGGCGGCGCCTCGACGTTGGTCCACAACTGCGATGAGCCATGGATGGCTCCGCAAAGCTATACACACGTGGACAAGTTCCATGGGCCGAACGCTCCTGGGAACAAGAGCAAGTTTGACAAGGGCGTCGACTATGATGAGTTGGCGGATGAGGCGGCGAAGTTTGAGCCGCAAAGGCAGACAAACGGTCGTTGCAACCGCGTTTGCACCTTGCCCGATAATCGGATCATCGGCAAAGACCAGAATGGTCTACCAACGAACAAGTACACGGTAGTGACAGAAGAGAATGGTCGGGTTGTCACCATGCACCCAGGATTGCCGAACTGAGGAAAGATGGCGCTAACGTTTTTCGTCGAGGATCAGCTGCACGCGCGCCTTTCGACATTCTCCGACGATGCTGGTAACTCGTTCCTTGGCCTTGCTCGCCGATTGGCCGTCAGGGGCAGCCACGTGTTCGACATCTTCGACCCATATGCTGATGCAATGTTCAACTACATCCAGTTGGATAGGATGATAAGCGAACTTGACGATGCTTTGCGTGGCGATTTGACGTCGACCGAGCGGAGCCTTGTAGTCAGAGTTAAAGGCGCGGCCCAAGAGGCGAGAAATGTCAGTGGATACCTTTTCGTGGAAGGCGACTGAATCGCTATAGACGGGAGGGTCGAGCGGCAGATTGTCGGTCGTCTGGACGCCCTGCGCGGTGCTAGCGTGCAGGGCGTCCACCTGCGTGACATCGACAGTCTGATCTTGGAGCTGCAGTCACCCTTTGGCGAGGTGGCCGTGATTCGCGTCTTCTCTATGGCCTAGCTCCGACGGCGAATTTCTTCAGGCGGCGGTCGGCTCGTGAAGGGTATCGACATCGACACACATAACGGTATAGCGCGCCGTCATTACGTCCGTCGATCCGTTCCCCACCCGCCTCAGCTGGAGGATCGCCATGGCCCGACCACCGTCCATCCGCCTGCGCCGTCGTGGGGTGCTCGGCATCCCCGCCCTGGTGGCCGCCGCTCTGACCGTCGTGGTCCGGCCCGCCCCGGCGAGCGCCGCGCCGAAGGCCGAGTGCCTGGCGGACCTGCTGCAGGACTCCTGATGGCGACCATCCCGTGGCTCGTGGACGTGCTGCGCGCCGCCGGGGTCCAGGTCGTCGTCGAGGGCGACTGGCTCAACCGGATGCGGCCCGGCTCCTTCGACCCGATTGGGGTGCTCTGGCACCACACGGCCTCGACCTCGAGCGCCAGCGACCCGCACCCCGCGCTGGGCATCTGCATCAACGGTCGCTCCGACCTGGCCGGCCCGCTCTGCCAGTCCCTCGTCGACTACAACGGGGTCTTCCACGTGATCTCCGCCGGTCGCTGCAACCATGCCGGGGTCAGCGGCGGCAGCGGACCCATCCCCGCGGGCGACGGCAACACCCTGATGATCGGGTGGGAGATCGACTACAACGGCGTCGACCAGCAGATGACGACCGCGCAGTACAACGCCTCGATCGCCGCCACGGCCGCCGTGCTCACCCGGCTGGGTCGGGACAGCAGCTACGCCCGCGGTCACCGGGAGACCAGCACCACCGGCAAGATCGACCCGTCCTTCATCGACCTGAACGTGATGCGGGCCGACGTAGCCGCGAAGATGGCCGGCGGTAGCACAGCCTGGTCGTCGATCGTGGACAACGCGACCTCGGGTCGCTTCAGCGCCAGCGCCAACTGGGGCGTGTCGACGTTCTCCACCCAGCGGTACGGCGCCGACTACCGCTACGCCGAGCCCGTCGCGGCCAGCGACCCGGCCTGGTACCGCTTCAACGTGCCGGCGACCGGCAACTACCGGGTGGACGCGTGGTGGCCGACGAACAGCGGTTACAACAGCGCCACTCCGTACATCGTCGCCACCACCACCGGCAACCGCACGGTGTACGTCGACCAGCGGGTGACCGGCGGGCAGTGGCGCGTCCTCGGCACGTTCACCCTGCCGGCCGGAGACGCCAACCGGGTGGCGGTGAGCCGGTGGAGCAACGCGACGGGCCTGGTCATCGCCGACGCCGTACGCCTCACCCGCGTCTGACCCGGCGTGACGCGCCCCGCCCCGGCTTGATCGACTCGACTTCCCGGATGTCGGGGTGTCCCTCGTGCGAGGATGCCCCGACGTCAAGGATCCCGAGTGGATCATCACCCCGGCGGGTGACGGATCGACCCCTGCGCATCCGCCGACCGACGACCCCGAGTCACGCAGAGAGCGGTGCGTTTGCCGGTGCCGAGCCCGTCGGTGCCCGCCCGATGCAGCCACGAGCCGTGCACCTCCCTGACCTGCGCGCTGCCACCGGACCGCGTGTAGGACGCCTGCCAGTCGCGGATGGTCTCGTAGGCGCCGTGGTCGAGATAGTCGAGGTGCAGTTCGAGGTCGACGTGCTGCCCTGGGGGGAGGGCGGCGAGTCGGCGGCTGAGCCGTCCGCAGGCGACGAAGGCGAGCGTTCCGGTGATCGACACGAGCCAGGCGCCGGGGTTCGGCTCGGTGACGTGGATGTCGCAGCGGGCCAGCCGCCACAACATGAACAGCGCCGCCGTCGCCATGCCCAGCCCGACCCCGATCAGCAGGTCCGTCGCGGCCACGCCGACCGCGGTGACCACGTAGATGGGCAGCTCCCGGTGGTGGGCGTAGGTGCGGATCTGGGCGAGGCTCACCAACCGCAGGCCGACCACCACGAGAACGGCGGCGAGGGCGGCCATCGGGATCATCTCCAGCAGCACGGCGCCGGCCAGCACGAACCCGGCGATCCAGACGCCGTGCAGGATGGTCGACGCGCGGGTGCGTGCCCCGGCGGCGACGTTGGCCGAGCTGCGCACGATGACGCCGGTGACCGGGAGGCCGCCGAGCGTCCCGGAGACGGCGTTCGCGGCGCCCTGGGCGAGGAGCTCCCGATCGAGGTTCGCGCGTGGGCCATGGTGCAGGCGGTCGACGGCCACCGCCGAGAGAAGAGATTCCACGCTCGCTACCAGGGCGATGGTGACGACTGCCGGGAGGACTTCCCACGGCGGCGAGTCGGGCCAGCGGGGGAGGGCGAGCGTGCTCAAGGGGTCGGCGGGCAGATTCACCCGCTCCACGTCGGCGCCGAGGACCGTCGCCACCACGGTGGTGACCACCACCGCCACCAGGGTGGCCGGCAGCATGGTGGTCTTGACCAGGCGTGACCAGACCAGCAACAGCCCGATGGTCAGCGCGCCGAGCAGGACGGACACGCTGTGGTGGTCGGCGACCTGGCCGGGTAGGTCACGCAGGTTCGCCCACGCGGAGCTCTGGGGCGCGCCGCCGAGCGCGACGTGCACCTGGCTCAACGCGATGACCAGGCCGATGCCGGCCAGCATCCCGTGTACGACGGTTGGCGACAGCGCGAGCGCGGCCCGCCCGAGGCGGGTGATGCCCAGCACGATCTGCAGCAGCCCGGCGACGGTCACGATCGCGGCGGTGCCGGCGAAACCGAACTCGGCGATGGTGCCCGCGACGATCACGGTGAGCCCGGCCGCTGGTCCGCTGACCTGAAGCGGCGCGCCGCTCAGCGCGCCGGCGATCACCCCGCCCACGACGGCGGCGATCAGCCCGGCCAGCAGCGGTGCTCCGGAGGCGGCGGCGATGCCCAGGGACAACGGGATGGCGATCAGGAAGACCACGATGGACGAGGGGATATCGTGCCGAAATGACGCTAAAGCCGACATCTCTGGAAAGCTACCGAGATAATATTAATGCATAGTTAAGCGTGATTCTTTCACCCTCAATACGAGCGGGGCGCGACCGCTTGGTCGCACCCCGCCGGTGTGGTGTCGGATCAGTTACGCGAACAAGTCGTCCCGTTCAGCGAGAAGTTGGTCGGGGACGAGTACGACCCGTTCAGCGTTCCCTGGTAGCCGAAGCTGGCCGTACCCCGGGGAGCGATGGAGCCGTTGTGGCTCACGTTCCGGGCGGTCACCGCGGAGCCGCTCTGGCTGACCGTCGCGTTCCAGGCGTTGGTGACCGTCTGCCCGCCGGGCAGGTTGTAGGTGAGCGTCCAGCCGTTGATGGTGCTGGACCCGTTGTTGGTGATCTGCACGTCGGCGGTGAAGCCGTTGTTCCACGAGTTGGCCGTGTACTTGACGGCGCAGCCCGAGGTGCCGCCCGGCGGCGGGGTGGTCGGCGGCGGGTTGGTGGGGTTGCCGCCGCCGTTGACGTTGGCCGAGAACGAGGTCACCGCGAGCCCGACGCCGCCCTGCCACGGCTCGAAGCCGGCCTGGATGCTCGTCAGATACCAGGAGTTCGTGATCGCGCCCCGGTTGCGGGTGTCGTTGATGAAGTCCATGACGCTGAAGTTCAGGCTGGAGACGGCCGACGACGCGACGTACGAGATGACGTTGTTGGAGCCGTTGCTGCCGCGCCAGACCTCCCAGGTCCGGCCGGCCAGGTTCGTCGTGCCGACCACCGAGCCGATGGGCTGGATCGAGCCTTGGCGGTTGAGCCAGATCATGATCTCCATCTGGTTGACGCCGTCCCGCTTGGGCGACGGGTCCAGCCAGATGTCGTACGAGGCGTTGTAGGTCGCGCCGCTCACGTACCGGTAACTGATGCTGCTGGTGGCGCTGCTGATCTGCGACACCTGGATCGGCAGGTTCGTGCCGGGGGAGCAGTTGGTGTAGTGACAGCCGAAGAAGATCGAGGGGTACGCCGTGGGCGCGCCGTTGGTGGGGCTGCTGCCGTTCAGCGTGGTGATCTCGAAGCCGTTGCTGGTGGCGTTGATGCACTGCTGGGCGGTCGTGCCCCACCGGTTGTTCTGCACCACGTAGCGGCCCTGGATGACGGTGGAGCCGTACTGCTCGCAGATCAGGGTGTCGGCGGAGGCGCTGCCCCCGAGGGCCACGGCCACGAGGGAACTGGTGAGCAACAGCCCGGCGGCGGCCAGGGCTCGAAGGTGACGCTTCATGACGCTCCTTGACTCGGCGCAAGCTGGGCGCCGGCTGTGGTGGGGTGGTGCGGGAGCGCTCCCACGCTCAACGACACATTTACATGTCTGAAACTGTGGCGCAACCGCGTGCGTCAAACTGGCGAATTGTGAGGATTGCCATGCCCCCACCGGACGGCTGTCAGCTCACCTCCCGCTCAGCGGCAGCGGCCGACGGCGCGGTTCGCGCCGGACCGATCAGCTCTGGTGTGCGTCGATCGCTCCGAGTAGCGTGTTGCCTCCAACGCGTGCCGTTCCCCTCCGGAGGCGTACACCACCATGCGTAGCTCCCCCCTGCGCATCCTCATCGTCGGCGCGGGCATCGCCGGCCTGGCCGTGGCCCGGGCCCTGCGCCTGGCGGGCTTCCGGCCGGATGTGACCGACAAGCTGCCGGCGGGAGAGTCGACCGATGTCGGCCTCTACCTGCCCGGCAACGCGGCCCGCGCGCTGCACCGGCTGGACCTGCACGATCCCGTCCGCCCTCTCGGGCAGGTGATCCACCGGCAGCGCTTCTTCGACGCCTCCGGGGCCCCGCTCTGCCAGGTCGACCTGGACGCGCTCTGGGCCGGCGTCGGGGAGTGCCGGGCGCTGCCCCGGAGCGATTTGCACCGGGTCCTGCTCAGCGGCGCCGGCGGCGCCGTCCGCCACGGCGCCGAGGTCCGCACCCTCGAGCTGCTGCCGGGCGCCGTCGGCGTCACCTTCACGGACGGCACCCGCACCGAGTACGACCTGGTCATCGGCGCCGACGGACCGCGTTCGTCGGTCCGGACCCTGGCCGCGCTCGGCGGGCCACCCCGCCCGGCCGGGCACGTCGTCTACCGGGCTGTCCTGCGCGACGGTCCGGCCGTCACCGACTGGACCGCGCTGCTCGGGCAGCGCTGCGGCCTGCTGCTCGTGCCGATCGGGGAGGGCCGGCTGCACTGCTACGCCGACGAGGCGGGCACCGAGCCGCCCGCCGACCCGCTGGCCCGACTGCGGGAACTCTTCGCCGACTACCGGGGCCCGGTGCCCGAGGTGCTCGACACGCTCGACCGGGTGGACGTCGGGATCACCGACGAGGTTGAGCTGGGCCGCTGGCACCGGGGGAGGGTGCTGCTGGTCGGCGACGCCGCCCACGCCACCGCGCCCACCCTGTCGCAGGGCGCGGCGATGGCCCTTGAGGACGCCGTGGTGCTGGCCGAATCACTGCGCGCGGCCGGCAGCGTCGAGGCGGCGCTGATGGCGTACGAGAGTCGTCGTCGCCCGCGTACCCGATGGGTGGCCGACCGGACCCGGGACCGCAACCGGACCAGGGACGTGCCGCCGGCGCTGCGCGACCCGCTGCTGCGCGGACGCGGCGGCCGGATCTTCGGGGAGCACTACCGGCTACTGGTCGGCCCGCTGTAGGCCCGTTGTAGATCGTGTCACGCCACCCCACGCGGCGCTGCGACCTGCCGGGGACTATCCTCCTTGCGGATGACGGCCCGCCGATAACCAGCGTGAGCCGAGCGGGACAACCGAGAACCGGAGGCCACTCGTGACCACCGTCGCACCCAAGCCGGTCGTGACCCGGCCCTGGCCGGTCCGGGAGCCGGTCAAGGGGTCGGCCATCGCGCGGCTGCTGCGAACCACGGACGCGAAGCAGATCGGGATCATGTACATGATCACCGCATTCGTGTTCTTCCTGATCGGTGGCGTGATGGCCCTGATCATGCGGGCTGAGCTGGCCCGACCCGGGCTGCAGTTCCTGTCGCCCGAGCAGTACAACCAGCTCTTCACGATGCACGGCACGATCATGCTGCTGTTCTTCGCGACGCCGATCGTGTTCGCCTTCGCGAACTACATCGTGCCGATTCAGATCGGCGCGCCCGATGTCTCCTTCCCGCGACTGAACAGCTTCGCCTACTGGCTGTACCTGTTCGGCGGCACGATCGCGACCGCCGGCTTCATCACCCCGGGCGGCGCCGCCGACTTCGGCTGGTTCGCGTACGCGCCACTGAGCAGCGTCGAGCACTCGCCCGGCGTCGGCGCCAACATGTGGATCATGGGTCTGGCCATCTCCGGTCTGGGCACGATCCTCGGCGCGGTGAACATGATCACCACGGTGCTCACCCTGCGTGCGCCCGGCATGACCATGTTCCGGATGCCGATCTTCACCTGGAACATCCTGGTCACCAGCCTCCTGGTGATCCTGGTCTTCCCGCTGCTGGCCGCCGCGCTGTTCGCGCTCGCCGCGGACCGCATGATCGGCGCCCACGTGTACGACCCCGCCACCGGTGGGCCGATGCTCTGGCAGCACCTGTTCTGGTTCTTCGGGCACCCCGAGGTGTACATCGTCGCGCTGCCGTTCTTCGGCATCATCAGCGAAATCATCCCGGTGTTCTCCCGCAAGCCGATCTTCGGCTACAAGGGCCTGGTCGCCGCGACCGTCGCCATCGCCGCGCTGTCGATGAGCGTCTGGGCGCACCACATGTTCGCCACCGGCCAGGTGCTGCTGCCGTTCTTCAGCTTCCTGAGCTACCTGATCGCGGTGCCCACCGGTATGAAGTTCTTCAACTGGATCGGCACCATGTGGCGGGGCCAGATCAGCTTCGAGACGCCCATGCTCTGGGCGGTCGGCTTCCTGGTCACCTTCCTCTTCGGTGGTCTCACCGGCGTGCTGCTGGCCAGCCCGCCGCTCGACTTCCACGTGTCGGACTCGTACTTCGTGGTGGCGCACTTCCACTACGTGCTCTTCGGCACCATCGTGTTCGCGGTCTTCGCCGGCATCTACTTCTGGTTCCCGAAGATGTTCGGCCGGATGCTCGACGAGCGCCTGGGCAAGGTGCACTTCTGGCTCACCATGATCGGCTTCCACACCACCTTCCTGGTGCAGCACTGGCTGGGCGCCGAGGGCATGCCCCGTCGGTACGCCGACTACCTGCCCGGCGACGGGTTCACCACGCTGAACACGATCTCCACGATCGGCGCGTTCATCACCGGTATCTCCACGCTGCCGTTCATCTACAACTGCTGGAAGTCGTACAAGACCGGTCCAGTGGTCGAGGTGAACGACCCCTGGGGTCACGGCAACTCGCTGGAGTGGGCGACCAGCAGCCCGCCGCCGCTGCGCAACTTCGACCGGATGCCGCGCATCCGCTCCGAGCGGCCGGCGTTCGACGCGAAGTTCCCGGAGCTGGCCGCCGGCCAGAGCGTGGCCGGCCCGCCGGAGGGTGGCGCCAAGCCGCTCACCAGCGAGTCGGACGGCGGCGCCACCTACACCGAGGACACCGCCAGCAACCTCGACCGGCACTGACGTTTCGCCAAGCTCGTACGACGGGCGCCGCCCCCGGGTCCACCGGGAGCGGCGCCCGTCGCGTTACCACCCCGCCCCGCGCCGCGCCCCGCCCCGCGCCCCGCGCCCCGCGCCTCGCCCCGCGCCGCCTCGCCCCGCACCTCGCGCCTCGCGCCGCGCCTCACGCCGCCTCGCGCCGCGCCTCACGCCGCCTCGCGCCGCGCCTCACGCCGCCTCGCGCCGCGCCTCACGCCGCCTCGCGCCG
>NZ_JBNCKS010000043.1:63851-64144 GCF_049841635.1 Micromonospora sp. DT44
GCGCTTCGCGCCCCGCGCCGCCTCGCGCCGCGCTTCGCGCCCCGCGCCCCGCGCCGCGCTTCGCGCCCCGCGCCCCGCGCCGCGCTTCGCGCCCCGCGCCGCGCTTCGCGCCCCGCGCCCCGCGCCGCGCTTCGCGCCGCGCTTCGCGCCTCGCGCCGCGCTTCGCCCCGCTCCCGCACCCCGTGCCGGCTCGGCGCACCCCGCGCTGCTCCCCGCCCCGCGCCGATCTGTGAGTGGGGTTGTCAAGAGGTGCGGTGGTGGGTGGTGATGGTGCGGTAGAGCTGTCGGGCGAT
>NZ_JBNCKS010000044.1:0-60461 GCF_049841635.1 Micromonospora sp. DT44
ACGGCCAGCCGCCCGACCCCATCAGTCGACCCGACATCGTGCACACTGATCACCAGACAGCCCTTGGTTTGCGATCTTCTTCCCTAGACAAGAGGAATGATCGATCAAGGGCTGTCCCCATAATCAGCCGGGGTCGATGCCACCGCCCGGCAGGTTAAAAATCAAGCTAGAAGAGCTTGTCGAGGCGTCCGCGCCAGTCGGCGAGCACCGGGCCCGGGTCGGTGCCGAGCACCCGTTCCAGGAGCGTGGCGTAGACGTCCCGGAAGTCGGTCGTGTACTTGAGGTCCCCGTCGTCGAGGTCGGTGAGGCTGGGCGCGTCCCCGTGCCAGCCGCCGCGCACTCCCGCGCCGAGCAGCAGCATGTCGGACGCGGTGCCGTGGTCGGTGCCGTCGGAGGCGTTGGCCCGGACCCGGCGGCCGAACTCGGAGTAGACGGCCACCACCACCTTGCGGCCCGCCTCGGTGCGGCTCATCCGGTCGGCGAACCGGGTCAACGCCCGGTCGAGCTGGCCCAGCAGCACGGCCTGCAACTGCTTCTCGTCGGCGTGCGTGTCGAAGCCGCCGAGCGAGACCGAGAAGGCCCGGGTGGACACCCCGGCCTCCACACACTGTGCGACCAGGTCGAGCTGCGCGTCCAGGGGCGTACGGGCCCCACCGGTGGCGGTGGCCGGCGCCTGGTCGCCGTCCGGCTCCGTCGTGTCCGGGTCGGCGGAGTCGCGGACCTCGCGGATCATCTCGTCCACCGAGCGCATGTCGGCGAAGCAGGCGGCGGCCCGGGCGCGGGCCGGCGACTCGCCCGCCTCGGCGGCGGAGAACGCCTTCAGCGTGTCCGCCGACAGTCCCTTGGTGGCCTTGCGGTCGGTCACCGGGACGGCTGCGCCCGCGCTGCGCTCCCCGGCGAGCAGCGGCGGCAGCGCCGGCTCGAAGGAGACCGCCAGTCGGGGGTCGCCGCCCGCCTGGTCGAGCCAGCGGCCGAGCCAGCCGGTGGTGCCGGGCCGGTCCGGTTGCGCGGTGTGCCAGATGTCCATCGACCGGAAGTGGCTGCGGTCCGGCTTCGGGTAGCCGATCCCGCGCACGATCGCGAGTCCACCGGTGGACCAGCGCTTGTGCAGGCCCTCCAGCGCCGGGTTGAGGGCGAAGTCGTCGTCGAGGCGACGCACCTCGCTGTCGGGGTACGCCAGCTCGGGGCGGGCCGCCCGGTAGGCCGGGTCGCCGTACGGGATGACGGTGTTCAGGCCGTCGTTGCCGCCGTAGAGGGTCACCAGCACCAGGGTCTGTGACTGCGGGTCGCGGTCTCCGGCGGTGTCCAGCAGGTCCCGCAGGCTGTACGCGCCCGCGCCGGCGGCCAACGCGCCCGCGCCGACCACCCCGCTGGTGAGCAGGAACCTGCGTCGGGTCAGGGTGTCCATCTTCTCGACTCCTTCCGCTTAGCTGACGGTGTACTCGGGGCTGACCAGGCCGGCTGCCAGTAGTTTTCGAGGTTCGCCGGCCAACGGGGTGAGGGCGGCCCGGGTACGGGCGCTCCATCCGTCGACGACCAGCAGTCGGGCCAGGGCGTCGGCCCGTCCGGCGGTGGGCGCGGCGGTCAGCCGGTCCAGCATCGCGGGGCTGGCCGCAGTGGCGAGCATTCCGGCCAGCCGGAGCCGGGCCTGCAACGACGAGGTGGTCAGCCAGGCGGGGCCGGCCGGCCAACCACCCACGCTGGGCGGTCGCAGCGGCACCTGGTCCAGCGCGTTCAACCCGCTCAGCAGTTGCTTGCGCTGCTGCTCGGGCAGTTCCTTGGGGCGGATGCCGAGCTGTCGCAGCGCGCCGACCATCCACTCCACGGGCTGCTTCACCAGCGTGCCGCGGGTCTGGGCGAAGGCCGGTGACGAGAACAGCCTCCGCAGGGTGGCGACGGTGTCCGCGCCCGCCAGGCCGTCCGGCGTCGGGACGTCCGTGCCGGCGTAGCGGAACCAGAGCCGCCGGGCCACGAACGTCGCCGCCGCCGGCTGGGCGGCCAGCAGTCCGGCGTACGCCTCGGCGTCGAACCGGCCGTTCTGTCCGAGGATCGTCTTCTCGCCGGGGTCGTGTCGTTTGGCCTCGAAGCGGGCCACCCCGGTACGGCGGTCGACCGTCCAGCCGGTCAACGCCCGCGCGCCGGCCTTCACGTCGGCCTCGGTGTAGCCGCCGATGCCGAGGGTGAACAACTCCATCAGCTCGCGCGCCAGGTTCTCGTTCGGCGCCTTACGGGTGTTCTTCTGCCCGTCCAGCCAGATGATCAGCGCCGGGTCGCGCACCATCGCGGCGACCAGGGGGGCCAACGGCCCGCGCCCGTGCCGGCGCAGCGTCTCCAACTGGCCCTGCATCATCCGCGCCGACTTGACCTTCTGGGCGCTCGTCGCCCAGTGCCCGTGCCAGAAGAAGAGCAGTTTCTCGGTGAGCCCGTCCTCGGCGGCGACCATCCGGTCCAGCCACCACAGGGTCACCTGCGCAAGCTGCTCCTTGCGCTGGGCGTTGGCCTTCTGCCGCTGCTCGCGGGTGGACTCCTTGGTCAGCGCGGCGTACGGGTCGGCGGCCAGGGCCGGCGGTGGCGTGGCCGCCGCGCCCCGGTCGGCTCGCCCCGGGGCGAGCAGGTTGTCCAGGGTCGCCGCCGGCCGGGCCCGCTCGGCCGCGTCCACCTCGTCGGCGGTCGGCCCGAAGGTGGCCCGGCGCAGCAGGTGCGCCACCGCTTCACGATCGCTCATGGAAGCCGACGCTAGGCGGCCCGCGTACGAGGACGGTAAGGGCGGGGTGCGAATCGCGTTCAGTGTCCCTCGAAGACCGGTTTCTGCTTGGCGACGAAGGCGAGGGTGGCCGCCTTGTGGTCGGCCGTTGCGCCGCAGATCGCCTGGGCCTGGGCCTCGGCCGAGAGCGCGTCGGCGAGGGTGCCGGCGTCGGCGATCGAGAGCTGCCGCTTGATCGCCCCGTACGCGACGGTGGGGCCGGCGGCGAGTCGGGCGGCCAGTTCCTGCGCGGCCGGCAGCACCTGCTCGTCGTCGTCCATCAGCCGGGTGAGCAGCCCGAGCCGGCAGGCCTCCTCGGCGCGGACGGGTTCGGCAAGCATCAGCAGCTCGACCGCCTTGGCGTGGCCGACCAGCCGGGGCAGCGTCCAGGAGGCGCCGGTGTCGGCCGCCAGCCCGACCTTGGCGAAGGCCATCAGGAAGCTGGTGCTCGGCCCGCCGATGCGGATGTCGGCCAGGAAGGCCAGCGACGCGCCCGCCCCGGCGGCCATCCCGCGTACGGCGGCCACCACCGGCTTGGGCAGGTTGGCCAGCCGGGCGGCGATCGGGTTGTAGTGCACCCGGACGGTGCCCAGCGGGTCGGTCGAGCCGTTCTCGAGCGTCGAGGTGTGCTCGCGCAGGTCCTGCCCGGCGCTGAACGACCCGCCCGCGCCGGCCAGCACGACCGCCCGGCAGGACCGGTCGGTCTCCAGCTCCGCCAGCGTGTCCCGCAGCGCCTCCTTCAGCGCGACGTCGAACGCGTTCATCGCCTGCGGCCGGTTCAGCGTGAGGGTGACGACGGCGTCGGTCCGGTCGACGAGCAACGGCTCGGTCACGTGTCTAACGACCCTTCTGTCGAACGATGCGGTTGCCGGCGTCGAGGCACTGCTCGACGTACCGGTCGGCGGCTGGACGCAGGCGGGCCGCGTGCCGGTCGAAGAAGCTGGCCGCGGCGGTGCCGGGCCAGCGTTCGGGCAGCAGCGCCGGGGGCAGCTGCGGGTCCCGGAACAGGAAGGTACGCCACGCGTGCACGAGCCGGAACCGGACCGCGTACGCCTCCTCGTCGCTGCTGCGCACGGTGACCGCGCTCAGGAGCGGGCGCTGGTCGGCGACGAACCGCTCGTACGCGCGGCCGATCTCGGCCAGGTCCCACGCGCGACGGACGACGCCCATCGCGCCCGGGGTGCCGGAGAAGTGCGATGCGGTGAACCGTTCGAACCGGATGCCGGATTCGGCCAGCAGCAGGTCGACGTCCTCGGCAGGGCGGGTCGCGACCCAGGTCTGCTCGTCCAGGGTGCCGTAGCCGAGGAAGCTGAGGGTGGCGGCGAGTCGTTGCCGGTCCCGCCGGGAGCCCGGCGCGTCGAGGACGAGCAGATCGAACCGGCCGTCCCAGGTGACCCGGCCGGTCCGGTAGATCCGGGCCGCCGCCTCGTCGAGTCGTCGGGCGGCTTTTGGTGTGATCGAATATCCCGGTCCGGAGGCCAGCCGGAGCGGGTCGAGCCAGCCTTGACGCACCATCCGGGACACGGCGGTGCGAACGGCGGGCGGCGCGATTCCCAACGGCGCCAGTAGCTTGACCAGGGCGGCGACCGGTGCGCGGCCACCCCTCGGTCGGAGATGGTCGCCGTACAGGTCGAAGAGTGCCGACCGTGCCTGCATGACCGCACATTGTGACAGGCCTTCTCAAGATAAGCTAGATGCTGTTACATCAATGCTGCTCCGGTTTGGGTCCGGCGGTGTTCATCAGGGAAAATCGTCTGTCGACACCCCCGCGAGCGTTGCGGGTGGTCGTGAGGAAGTGGCTGTGGGGCAACCCACCGACCCTGGTGTAGGTCTGAGGGGAGACAACATGGCGGCGATGAAGCCGCGGACGGGCGACGGTCCGCTGGAAGTCACCAAGGAGGGTCGGGGCATCGTCATGCGTGTCCCGCTGGAGGGCGGTGGCCGGCTCGTCGTCGAGATGACTCCCGACGAGGCCAACGCGCTCGGTGACGCGTTGAAGGCAGCCGCCGGCTGAGTGAGGGACGACCCGGACGGCGTACGCCGGTCGGAGCGTTTCTTGGACCCTGAGCCACCGGGATCGCCGGTGGCTCAGGGTCTTCATATCTGTGCGCGGGCCCGGCCCGATCCACTTTGTGAAACTTCCTGGAGGTGCGGTTCCGCGTGCTCGCCATCCGTCCGCTCGCCGAGCCCGAACGGCTCGACGTACTCGTCCTGCCCGTACGCCCCACCGAACCGGCGGCGGGAGGTGACGTCTCGGCGGAGCTGGCGCCGACCGCGGCGACGCCACCCGGCGGTACCGCCGACGAGGCGGCCGCGCTGGTGCCGGCCGCCCGACTGAGCGGACGGGCCGGCGAGATCAGCACGCAGCTGCGTCCCGGGCGCGACCCCGGCCGGCTGGTGCTGCTCGGTATCGGCGATGGCGGGGAATCCTCCTGGCGGACGGCCGGAGCGGCCCTGGCCCGCTCTGCATCAGATGAGACGCACATCACTATCGCTCTGCCGGACGGGGTGACTGCGGCCGCCGTACGCGGGCTGACCGAGGGGCTGCTGCTCGCCTCGTACCGGTTCCGGCTGACCGACGCCGACGAGCCGCCCGCGCTCGACGGCGTCGACCTGCTGGTCACCGACCCGGCGGCCCACGAGGAGACGGTCGCCACCGCGCGGACCACCGCCGCGATGACCCGTCTCGCGCGCGACCTGACCAACATGCCCTCCTCGGTGAAGACCCCGCAGTGGTTCGCCGACCAGGCGGTTGCCGCCTCCGCCGACCTGCCGGACCTGCGCCTGACGGTCCGTGGTCCGGCCGAGTTGGCCGCCGAGGGCTTCGGCGGGATCCTCGCCGTGGGCGGCGGCTCGGCCAGCGGCCCGCGTCTGCTGGAGATAGACTGGCACCCCGCGAACGCGCGTACCCACGTGGTGCTGGTCGGCAAGGGCATCACCTTCGACACCGGCGGCATCTCGATCAAGCCGGTGCCCGCCATGAAGCTGATGCGCAAGGACATGGCCGGCGCGGCGGCGGTCGTCGCCGCCACCCTGGGCGCGGCGGCGTTGCGCCTGCCGGTCCGCGTCACCACCCTGGCCCCGCTCGCCGAGAACATGGTCAGCGGCTCGGCGTACCGTCCGGGCGACGTCATCCGGCACTACGGCGGGACGACCAGCGAGACGACCAACTCCGACGCCGAAGGCCGTCTGGTCCTCGCCGACGCGCTCGCCTACGCGGTACGGCAGCTCAAGCCCGACCTGCTCGTCGACCTCGCCACCCTCACCGGCGCCAACGCCGTGGCGCTGGGCAAGCGGACCGCCGCCCTCTACAGCGAGAACGACGACCTGGCCGCCGACGTGCTGAACGCGATCGAGGCGGCTGGCGAGGCGGCCTGGCGGATGCCGCTGCACGGCGACTACGTCGAGTACCTGGGCAGCGAGATCGCCGACCTCTACAGCGCGCCCACCCAGGGCGCCGGATCGGTCACGGCGGCGCTCTACCTCCGCGAGTTCACCGGCGACCTGCGGGACCGCTGGCTGCACCTGGACATGTCCGCCCCGTCCTGGGCGGACGGCGACCACGCTGAGTTGAGCCGGGGCGCGACGGGCTGGGGTGTCCGCTCGCTGCTGCGCTGGCTGGCCGCCGTCGACTGACGGTCAGCACTTCACCGCGGCGAGCACCCCGTGGCCGACCGGGAGCAGCGCGGGGATCCAGTGCTCCGACTCCCGCAACGCCTTGCTCGTCTCGCGGACCGTCACCGTCCCCGCGTCCCGGGCGGCCGGGTCACCGATCCGGCCGCCGGCCAGCATCCCGTTGAGCGCGAGCACCCCGCCCGGGCGCAGCAGCCGTAGCGCCGCCTCCACGAAGGCGTGGAACCCGGTGGCCTCGGCGTCGACGAAGACGAGGTCGTACGCGCCGTCGGCCAGTCGGGGCAGCACGTCCAACGCGCGGCCGGTGATGATGCGGGTACGGCCGCTGGCGAAGCCCGCCTCGGTGAAGATCCGTCGCGCGATCCGCTGGTGCTCCACCTCCACGTCGATGGTGGTGAGCACACCGTCGGCACGCATACCGCGCAGCAGCCAGACGCCGCTCACGCCCGTACCGGTGCCGATCTCCACGACCGCGCGGGCGTTGCCGGCCGCGGCCAGCAGCCGCAACGCCGCCCCCGCTCCGGGTGTGACCGCCTCGAGGCCCACCTCATGGGCCAGGCTGCGGGCGGTGCGGAGCACGAGATCCTCGGTCACGTACGACTCGGCGAACTGCTGAGCCTGGGTCGTCGAACTGCCGGAACCGGCGACCGTGGCGATGGGGCACCTCCGGGCGGCGCGTGGTGCGGGGGGCGGGTTGGCACTGTGAGCGTAGAGGCGACCGGCGCGAGGCGCAGCCGCGCCTCCGTCCTCTCCGCGATCACCGGAGGCAACCGCTGACTCCACCGCGCGCATCCGTGCAATCCTGGAAGCGGTATTCCGTCAGTCTCGACCGCGCCGAACCGTGGCCGGGCGAGGCCGCACGGGATCCGGGGGACGGACTGGGAGGCACCGACGTGACCGACGGCTGGGAATGGCGCCGGGACGGTGAGACTCCGGCTCCGGCGCGCCCGCCGGGGGCAGGAGCCCCGCCGGAGGGGCCGCCGGCCACGCCGGGGAGCGGCACCGCGCCCTCGGCCGCCGACACCGCGCCCACGGCCGAGCCGCCGAGCGTGTCGTACCCGGATCCGCCGCCCCCCACCGCTGGCGCGTCGCCGTGGTGGTCCGACGCGCTCGGCGATCCGTGGCGTGACCCGGCGGCCCCCACCGCGGTCGTGGTGCCTTCGGTGGTGCCCGCCGGTACCGAGCCGGAGCCGGTCACCGACCCGGACGCACCCGGCCGACCGACGCTGCGACACCTGCTGCTCATCCCGGTGATCACGGCTCTGCTGGCCGGCACCCTCGGCGGCGCGCTGGGCTACGCGTTCGCGGTGCGTGGCGGCGCGGCCGGCCCGGTGCTCGGTGCGGCGGCCGCGGATCCACCGGCGTTGGCCCAGCGCAAGCCCGAGTCGCTGGCCGGGGTCGCCGAACGTGTGCTGCCCAGCGTGGTCACCATCCGCGTCAGCAGCCTCGGCGGGACCAGCGAGGGCTCGGGGTTCATCGCCAGCGCCGACGGGCACGTGATCACCAACGACCACGTGGTGGCCGGCAGCAGCGGCAAGGCCTCGGTGGTCTTCAACGACGGCAGCTCCGCTCCGGCGACCGTGGTCGGTCAGGACCCGGAGTCCGACATCGCGGTGATCAAGGTGAACCGGACGGGTCTGCGACCGGTGGAGTTCGGGGATTCCGACGCGCTGGCCGTCGGTGACCCGGTCCTCGCCGTGGGCTCACCTCTGTCACTGGCCAACACGGTCACCGCCGGCATCGTGAGCGCCCTGGACCGGACGATGCAGGCCGGTGAGCCGGGTGGCCCGGTGCGCTACTACGCGGCGATCCAGACCGACGCCGCCGTCAACCACGGCAACTCGGGGGGCCCGCTCGTCGACGGCGCCGGCCGGGTGGTGGGCGTCAACTCCACCATCAAGTCGCTGGTGGCCGAGGGGCAGGAGGCCGGCAACATCGGTCTCGCCTTCGCCATCCCGATCAACCAGGCCAAGCGGGTCACCCAGGAGATCATCGGCACCGGAAAGGCCCGGCGTACGGTCATCGGCGCCCAGGTCGGCGGCCCGGGCGCGGGTGCGGGCGGCGGCGTACGACTGGCTGCCGTGGAGCCCTCCGGGCCGGCGGCCGGGGCCGGGCTCAAGGTGGGCGACGTGATCCTGAAGCTCGACGGCCGGCCGATGACCGAGCCGACCGACCTGATCGCCCTGGTCCGCAAGTTCGCGCCGGGGTCGGTGGTGACCGTCGAGTTCCGGCGGGGAACCGCACGACGGAACACGTCGGTGACCCTCGCCGCGGATGCCAAGTGAACAGCGGGTCACCCCCTGCCGGAAAGCCGCCCGACGTGCGTAGTCTTGCTGCTGACGCCGAGAGGAGGCCCGCGGGATGCTCGACAACCTGAATTGGTGGGAGATCGGTGCGCTGCTGCTCCTGGCGCTGCTGATCTTCGGTGACCGACTGCCCGCCGTGATCAACGACGGCCTGCGGCTGGTCCGTAACCTGCGGAACATGGCCCGCAACGCCACCGGCGACCTCAGTCGTGAGCTGGGCACCGACATCCAGCTCGAAGACCTGCACCCGAAGGCCTTCATCCGCAAGCACCTCCTCAGCGAGGAGGACGAGGCGGCGATCCGCAAGCCGCTACAGGGCGTCTACGACAACCTGCGCGCGGACGTCAACGGTGTGCACAACGATCTGAAGGACGTGGCCAACGCCGCGGACCTGCGCTCGAACGGGACGCGACCCGGCACCGCCACCGGTACGCCCTCCGCGCCGGCGCCCCGGGTCAGCTACGACGACGCCACCTGATCCGACCCGGCACCTGAACGAGCACGCCCCGCAGGCCTCGAGTGGCCGGCGGGGCGTTCTTCGTGGTGGTGCGGCTCAGCGCCCGGCGGGCTTGAGGCCGAGCGGCTTGCCGAGCAGCGACTCACGGCGCAGCGCGAGCCGGTCGGCGACGCCGCCGAGCGCCTGCGCGGCCGGGGACTCCGGCTCGGCCAGCACGATCGGGTTACCGGCGTCGCCGGCCTCGCGGACCCGGGTGTCCAGCGGGATCTGTCCCAGCAGCGGCACCTGGGCGCCGATGGTCCGGCTCAGCGACTCGGCGACCGCCGCGCCGCCGCCGGCCCCGAAGATCTCCATGCGGGATCCGTCCGGCAGTTCCAGCCAGGACATGTTCTCGATGACGCCGACGACCCGCTGGTGGGTTTGCAGGGCGATCGCCCCGGCCCGCTCCGCCACCTCGGCGGCGGCGGTCTGCGGGGTGGTGACGATCAGGATCTCCGAGTTGGGCAGGAGTTGGGCCAGCGAGATGGCCACGTCGCCGGTGCCCGGCGGCAGGTCGAGCAGGAGCACGTCCAGGTCGCCCCAGTAGACGTCGGCGAGGAACTGCTGGAGCGCCCGGTGCAGCATTGGGCCGCGCCACACCACGGCCGCGTTGCCCGAGGTGAACATGCCGATCGAGATCACCTTCACGCCGTGCGACTGCGGCGGCATGATCATGTCTTCGACGCGGGTGGGTCGGCCGTCCGCGCCGAGCATGCGGGGCACCGAGTGACCGTAGATGTCGGCGTCCACCACGCCCACGGAGAGCCCCCGGGCGGCGAGCGCCGCCGCCAGGTTGACCGTCACGCTGGACTTGCCGACCCCGCCCTTGCCGCTGGCCACGGCGTACACGCGGGTGCGCGAGCCGGGCTGGGCGAACGGGATGACCGGCTCCTCGCTCGCGCCGCCGCCGCGCAGTTGCGCCTGTAGCGACTGCCGCTGCTCGGGGCTCATCACGCCAAAGTCGATCTCCACGCCGGCCACGCCCGGCACCGTCGCCACCGCAGCGGTGATGTCGGTGCGCAGCTTGTCCTTGAGCGGGCAGCCGGCGACGGTGAGCAGCAGCTCGACCCGGACGACGCCGTCCGCGCCGATCGTGGCGGAGCGGACCATGCCCAGCTCGGTGATGGGCCGGCGGATCTCCGGGTCGTTGACGGTGGCCAGGGCGGCCTGGATCGCGTCCTCGACCGTGCTCACGGGTGCTGACATGCCCGCAATGCTACGTCGCGGGGCATCCCGACCGACCGCTGGCCGAGGGTGGTGTGAGCCAAACGATGGGCCTTCGTCAGCGCTCGGGCCGGACGTCGCGGGCGTAGTCGCCGTCCAACTCGTCGCGCGGCTCGTCCAGCCCGGGGGCGTCGGTCGACCGCTGGCCGCCCTTGTCCTGCTGCCGGCGCTCCAGGCGTTGCCGGCGCTGCCCCGCCTCGTCCAGCTCCTCGGCCAGGCGGGTCAGCTCGGAGCGGAGGAAGTCCCGGGTGGCCACCTCGCCGAGCGCGATCCGCAGCGCGGCGATCTCCCGGGCCAGGTACTCGGTGTCCGCCTTCTGGGCCGTGGCCCGCCGCCGGTCCTCCTCCAGGGCCAGCCGGTCCCGGTCGGCCTGCCGGTTCTGGGCCAGCAGGATCAGCGGCGCGGCGTAGCTGGCCTGCAATGACAGCACCAGCGTGAGGAACGTGAAGGTGTACGGGTCGAATCGCAACCCGGCCGGGGCGAGGGTGTTCCAGCCGAACCAGATCGCGATCACCACCGTCATGACGACGATGAAGTTCGCGGTGCCCATGCCCCGCGCGATCCCCTCCGACCAGCGGCCGAACGCCTCCGCGTCGAACCGGGGGAGGGTGATGCCCCGGGGCTCGCGGGGCTGGTCGAGCCGCTCCGTGCGCCGCTGCTCAGCCACCGTCGCCGTCCAGTACCGCGTCGGAGGTGCCCGGCGCGCCCACGGCGTCGCGGTCACGCCAGTCCCGGGGCAGCGAGTGGTCCAGAACGTCGTCGACCGTGACGGCCCCGACCAGCCGGCTGTTCCGGTCGATCACCGGCATGGCGACCAGGTCGTAGGTGGCCATGCGGCGGGTGATCTCCGGCAGTGGGGTGGTCGGACGCAACGGGTCGATGTCGTTGACCACCACCTTGCCCAGCAGGTCGGCCGGCGGTTCGCGCAGCAACGCCTGGAAGTGCACCATGCCCAGGTAGCGGCCGGTCGGCGTGTTCTGCGGGGCCCGGGTCACGAAGACCTGCGCGGCGACCGCGGGGGAGAGCTGCGGCTCGCGGATCCGCGCCAGCGCCTCGGCGACGGTGGCGTCCGGCGGCAGGATGACCGGCTCCGAGGTCATGACGCTGCCCGCCGTGCCCGGCTTGTACTTCAAGAGCTGGCGTACCGGGTCGGCCTCATCCGGCTCCATGAGGTCCAGCAGGACGTCCTGCTCCGGTGGGGGCAGCTCGTTGAGCAGGTCGGCGGCGTCGTCCGGGTCCATCTCCTCCAGCACGTCGGCGGCCCGTTCCCGGTCCAGCGCGGCGAGGATCTCCACCTGGTCGTGCTCCGGCAGCTCGCTGAGCACGTCGGCCAGCCGCTCGTCGTTCAACGCGGCGGCCACCTCGTTTCGTCGGGCGTCCGGCAGGTCCTGGAGGGCGTTGGCGAGGTCGGCGGGGCGCATGTCCTCCAGGACGGCGAGCAGGTTCGCCGTACCCCGGTTGTCGGCGATGCCGCTCAGGCCGCGCACCCGGTCCCACTCGACCTGGTGCAGGTGGCCGCGGCGGCTGAGCCGGCCGGTCTGCTCGCGGACCGCGACCCGGGTCAGCGACCACTCGCCACCCCTGGTGCACTCCATGGCGACGTCCACCACCGCGCCGGGCTGGCCGCCCGGGTCGAGCTGTACGCGCCGGTCCAGCAGCTCCTGGAGCACCAACAGCTCGTTCGGACGCTTCTCGAAACGCCGCAGGTTGAGCGTGCCGGAGCCGAGCACCACCGCCTCCGCGTCGATCGACGTGATGCGGTTGATGGAAAGAAAGATGCGCCGACGCATCGGCATCTCGGCGACCAGACCCACCACCTCGGGGGGACGGGCGGTGGCCCGCAGCCGTGCCACGGCGTCACGGACCCGGCCCACCTGGTCACCGTTCGGATCGTAGACGGCGACTCCGGCGAGGCGGGCGATGTAGACCCGGGTCGGCGTACTCACGGGCACCAGCCTAAGCGCCTAGTGTTTATCAACATGTCGACCTTGGCCTACGAGATCGTGGACGTCTTCACCGACCGCCCGTTCGCCGGCAATCCGCTGGCCGTGGTGTTCGGCGCGGAGGCGCTGGCCACCGAGCAGATGCAGGCGCTCGCGCTGGAGTTCAACCTCTCCGAGACGGTGTTCGTGCTGCCACCGACGCAGGTCGGCGCCACCTACCGGGCCCGCATCTTCACGCCGGTCGAGGAGTTGCCGTTCGCCGGGCACCCGAGCGTCGGCGCGGCGGTCACCGCGAGCCGGCGTGGGATGTTCGGTGTGGGGCAGATCACCCAGGAGTGCGGGGCCGGCGTGCTGCCGATCGAGGTGACGTCCTCCGGGGCGACGCTCACCGGAGGCGTTCCCACCCTCGGCCCCGAGTTGGACCCGGAGCCGCTGCTGGAGATCGCCGGGCTGGGCGCGGACGACCACGACCCGGCCGGGCCCGCTCCCCGGGTGGCCGGCTGCGGGCTGGAGTTCCCCTACCTGCCGGTCCACCCGGACGCGGTGGCCCGGGCGCGGGTGAACCCGGCGGCGGCGGAACGGTTGGGGGTGGCGCACGTCAGCGTCTTCTCCTGGGACGCCGCAACGCAAACCGCGCACGCTCGGGTCTTCGTACCGGGAATCGGCGTCCCGGAGGACCCGGCGACCGGTTCGGCGGCCCTCGGGCTGGGCGTCTGGCTGGTCGCCAGCGGGCTGCTGCCGGCGGACGGGCTGTCGCACTATTCGGTCCGTCAGGGCGTGGAGATGGGTCGCCCGTCCGCGCTGGGCTGCACGGTAACCGCGGCGAACGGCGTGGCGGTCGGTGCGACCGTCGCCGGCCAGGTGATGCCGGTGGCCCGGGGCGAGATCGCTGTGCCGCCGTTCGTGGGCTGAGCGACGGCGTCGATGCGGGAGGATGCGGGTGTGACGGACGAGGACGCCGCCGGTGGCACGCCGCTGGTGGACGAGGCGATGAAGAAGGCCGCCATGGCCTGGGTCAGCGTGTCCGGTGGGCCGGCGCTCGCGCTCTGGTGCGCCCCGTTGGAGGGCGCGCTCCTGGTGGTGAGCGGGCCGGGCGAGCAGGCGGCGCCGGGCCTCGCCGACGCGGCCGAGGCGCAGGTCACCCTGCGCGGTGACCACGGGGGGCGGATCGTCACCTGGCCGGCCCGGGTGACCCGGCTGGCACCGGGCACCGAGGCGTGGGACACCGCCGCGCCGCTGGTGGCGGGCAAGCGCCTGAACGCGCCCGGTCCGACCGCCGACCTGGTGGCCCGCTGGGTCGCCGACGGTTGCGCCCTGAACCGCCTCGCCCCGGCCGGCACGCCCCTCGCCGGCACGGAACTGCCGTCGGACGCGCAGACCGAGCCGCCCCGGGAGACCCCGGCGGTCCGCGCCACCCGCAAGCCGTTCCGCCTGCACCGGGTCCGTCGCCGCTGATCGGGTCAACTCGCCGCGACAGCGGCGGCAGTGACCTTGGCGTCGACCAGGTCGAGCACCTCACGCAGGGTGCCGAGCGTGGTGCCGCGCCACTGACGGTCGGCGTTGAAGACCATGTGCTCGGCCAGATCGGGTGCGGCCAGCCGGACGGCGGTCATGCCGGCCTGTTCGGCGCCGGTCAACTCCTGGCTGCCGCCGTCACCCACGTACAGGCAGGCGTCCGGCGTGAGCCCGAGTCGACGGCAGGCGGTCAGGTAGAGCGCGGCATCCGGCTTGCAGCGTCCGACCTGCACGGAGAAGACCCGCACGTCGAGCAGGGGCGCGACCGGGAGTTGCGGCAGGAAGGCCGGCAGTTCGTGCGTACAGTCGCTGATCACGCCGGTGCGGACGCCGCGCTCGCGCAGCGCCGCCAGCACGGGCACCGCGTCGGCGCGCAGCCGGGTGTCCGCGCGGATCGCGCGAAGCCGGGACACCACCGCCGCCCGCAGGGCACTGTCACTCGGGTGTACGCCCGCCTGGGCGCAGACCCACCGCATGGTCGTCTGCGCGTCGCCGAGTCGGCCGGTGGCGCGCTCGTAGTAGGTGCGGTTCAGCACCTCGCTCAACGTCTCGCTGGGACAGCCGAGCAGTTCGGCGGTGCCGAGGTGCGCGGCACCGCGCTGCACCGAACGGGTCAGCGTGCCGAAGAAGTCGAACAGCACCGCCTGGTAGCCGGCCATGGGGGAGCGCCTTTGCGGTCGAGGGTCGTCGGCGCGAACGCGCGTGATCGTAACTGAGTGCTGACGTTCCGTGCTGTCCGTGGTCGTGTGAAGATTGCTTCCCGTGTCCCCTCGACCACCCCTGGACCCGCTGACCACCGGCGCGCTCGCCCTGGCCGTCGTCGCCGTGTCAACGTCCGCGCCGTTGATCGCGTACGCCGCCGCTCCCGCGCTGGCCATCGCCTTCTGGCGCAACCTGCTCGCGGTGGCCGTGTTGAGCCCGTTCGCCCTGGCGCGCCGCCGCTCCGAGTTCCGCGCGTTGGCGGGGCGGGCCGGTCGGCGCGAGGGTCTGTTCTGCGTACTCTCCGGGGTCGCGCTCGCCGGGCACTTCGCGACCTGGGTGCCGAGCGCGCAGCTCACCTCGGTCGCCGCGGCCACCGCGCTGGGTGCCACCCAGCCGGTCTGGCAGGGGCTGATCGCCCGCGCCCAGGGGCGGCGGCTGCCCACGGTGGTGTGGGTCGGCATCGCGGTGGCGGTGGGTGGCGCGGTGATCGCCACCGGCGCGGACGTGGGCATCTCCGGGCGAGCCGTCGCCGGCGATCTGTTGGCGGTGACCGGTGGCATGTTCGCGGCCGTCTACACCGCCTTCGGTGAACGGGCCCGGGCCAGCATCAGCACCACCACCTACACGACCATCTGCTACGGCATCTGCTCGGCGGTCCTGCTGGTGATCTGCCTGCTGGGCGGGGTCCGTACGGTCGGCTTCGACGGGCGCACCTGGCTGGCGATCCTGGCCCTGGTGGCGGGCGCCCAACTGCTCGGACACTCGATGTTCAACTACGCCCTGCACAAGATCTCAGCGACGACGGTGAGCGTGCTGATCCTGCTGGAGGCCCCCGGTGCGGCCCTGCTCGGTTGGGCCTGGCTACACCAGGTTCCCCGCCCGTACGCGCTGCTGGGCATGGCGTTGCTGCTGGTCGGGGTCGCGGTGGTGGTGCTCGGCGGGGCCCGCGTCGCCCGCCGCGCCACGCCGCCCACCCCGCTGCCCGCCGACGCCGCCCCGCTGGAGAGCTGAGCACCCTCTCACAGGTACGCCGCGAAGTGCTCCTCCACCACGTTGGTCAGTTGCTCACCGTCGAGCGTGCCGTCGACCCGGATCACCCGTACGCCCAGCCGTTCGGCCTGCGCCGCCGCGTCCGCCGCCACCAGGTCGCCGCGGCGATCCGCCGGTCGTCGTGGCCGCGGGCGTCGTGTCGGTCGTAGAGGTACGCGGTCAGGCCGTGTCGTAGGGCCAGGTTCACGGCGACCGTGGACTTGCCGGCCCACTGTCCACCACCGATCCAGAGGGCGTGCCGCGCGGTGGCTGTCGCATCGAATTCCATGGCTCGACCCTGGCCGTCGCGCCATTCAAGATCAAGTCTTGTTCTTGCCCACCCCAGGTGATGAAGTAAGGGAAGACGCCCCTGCACTCCGTCGCCTGGTGGTGCTGCCGATCCTCAGACGTCGTACGCCTCGATGACGCGGGTGCTCGGGGCGGCGTCGCCGAGGTCGGCGCGCAGCGCGGCACGCTCCGGGTCGACGAGGAACGACTCGTATCCGGTGCGCGCCGCGAACGTGATCACGTGCACCTCGCTCCGCCCGTCGGTGCCGCGCAGCCGCCGTTCCAGCCGGCCGTCGTGCCGGTCGAGCAGGGCCAGCACGGTGTCCTCGTAGCGTTGCCCGGCGGTCTCGGACCCTTGGGCGTACTCGACGATCGCGACAAGCGTCAGCATGGCGGCCACGCTACCCATCGATGCCGACGGCCGCGGCGCTGGCTTCCCAGAGCCGGGACGCGAGCTGTGGGTCCGCCGCCTTGCGGTACGGCCGACGCGGCCGGCGGTTGTAGTAGTAGCCGCCGCCGGCGAGCCGGGCCGCTTCCTGGTTCGCGAGCCAGATGAGCGTCTCGGCCCCCTTCGCCGGGCTGCGGAACGGCATGAACCGCATGCCGAAGGCGACCAGCCGGCTGTCGTTGGCGAACCGGGTCCGCACCACTCCCGGATGGAAGCTGTACGCGGAGATGCCCGGCCAGCGCCGGGCCGCCTCGGCGGCGAACAGGATGTTCGCCTGCTTGCTGGTGCCGTACGCGCCCATCGGGTGGTAGGCGCGCAGCGGCCTGTTGAGGTCGTCCGGATCGAGCGCGCCGAAGCGGTGCGCCCCCGAGGCGGTCACCACCGTCCGGCCCACCCGGTCGGCCAGCAGGTTCGTGAGCAGGAACGGGGCCAGGTGGTTGGCCTGGATCGACAGCTCGAAGCCGTCGACGGTGGTGAGCGGTTGGAGCGCGATGGCGCCGGCGTTGTTGGCCAGCACGTCGATCCGGTCGTACGCGTCGCGCAGCCGCTCGGCCAGCCCGCGTACGTCGTCGAGGACCGCGAAGTCGGCCCGGAACAGCTCCGGGCGCTCGCCGGCTGTCTCCCGTACGCGTTCCGCCGCGGCCTGTAGTCGGGCCGGGTCCCGCCCGACGAGCACCACCTGGTCGCCGCGGCAGGCGAAGGCCACCGCGGCGGCCAACCCGATGCCGGAGCTGGCGCCCGTCACCACCACCAGCCGACGCCCAGTGAGATCTTCCACAGGTCCATTCACCGCGGTCATGGCGCGAGGTTACCGTGGCGTCACCACGCCCTTTGGGATCGTTAAGTTTTCCTCGGATTCAGGTGGCGTCGGCGTGCCCGCCGGTCGCTGGAAGGAGCACATCCATGGCCGCAGTCGGTCGTCCCCGCCGGTCGTGTCTGGCCGTACCGGGTTCCAGCGTCAAGATGCTCGGCAAGGCGCAGGGGCTCCCCGCCGACCAGGTCTTTCTCGACCTGGAGGACGCGGTGGCGCCGCTGGCCAAGCCGGAGGCGCGCAAGAACATCGTGGCCGCCCTCAACGACGGCGACTGGGCCGGCAAGACCCGGGTGGTACGTGTCAACGACCTGACCACCCCGTGGACGTACCGGGACGTCATCGAGGTGGTCGAGGGCGCCGGCGCGAACCTCGACTGCATAATGCTGCCGAAGGTGCAGGATGCCGGTCAGGTGCGGTGGCTGGACCTGACGCTCACCCAGATCGAGAAGACGCTCGGCCTCGAGGTCGGCCGGATCGGCATCGAGGCGCAGATCGAGAACGCGGCCGGTCTGGTCAACGTGGACGAGATCGCGGCCGCCTCGCCCCGGGTCGAGACCATCATCTTCGGGCCGGCCGATTTCATGGCCTCGATCAACATGAGGTCGCTGGTGGTCGGCGGGCTGATCCCGGACTATCCGGGCGACCCGTACCACTACATCCTGATGCGCATCCTGATGGCCGCCCGCATGCACGACAAGCAGGCCATCGACGGCCCGTTCCTGCAGATCCGGGACGTCGACGCGTTCCGCGAGGTGGCGAAGCGGTCGGCGGCGCTGGGCTTCGACGGCAAGTGGGTGCTGCACCCGGGCCAGATCGACGCCGCGAACGAGGTCTACCAGCCGGCGCAGGCCGACTACGACCACGCCGAGTTGATCCTCGACGCGTACGAGCACTACACCTCGGAGGCCGGCGGCAGGCTGGGCGCGGTGATGCTGGGCGACGAGATGATCGACGAGGCGTCCCGCAAGATGGCGCTGGTGATCGCCGCCAAGGGCCGCGCCGCCGGTATGAGCCGTACCTCGTCGTTCACCCCGCCGGCCGAGTGAGCGGCCGGGCCGGGTCGGCCGCCGCCGGCCGTCGACCCGGTCCAGCATTCGGCGGTACGCCCACCAGCGCGCCCGCCTCAGTAACCGCTGTCGCTGCTCGCGCCCGTCGTGACCGCGAAGATGATCACGGCGACGTACGCGGCGATCCCCAGCACCATCAGCGCGGTGACGATCCAACCGACGATGATGCCGGCCTTCGCCAACCCCTCGCCGTCCTCGCCGTTGGTCCGGATCTGCTTCTGCGCGACGTGGCCGAGGATCGCCCCGATCGGCGCGGTGATGCCGCAGGAGGCGAGACCGACCAGAGCCAGCACCAGCGACGCGATGGCCAGCCCGTTGGTCTTCGCCGCCGGCGGGTAGCCGTAACCGGGGTACTGCGGCGGGTAGCCCGGCGGCGCGTAGCCGGGCGCGGGGTAACCGGGCGCTGGGTAACCGGGCGGCGGGTAGCCGGGCACCGGCGCGCCGGGTGGCAGCTGCGCGCCCGCGTACGGGTCGACCGGCGCGTACGGGTCCACGGGACCGGGCTGGGCGGGCACCGGCTGACCGGCCACCAGGGTCGGATCCGGCGGTGTGCTCGACGGCGGAGCCGACCAGGTGGGGTCGTTCCAGTCGCCGGGGGGCGGGGGATTGGTCATGCGTGTTCTCCGTCGGCTCGGGTGCGCCGTCAGAGTAGCCAGGAGTGACCAAACCCGACGCCCCCGCTCCCGGGTGCCGCGTTGCCCGGGCCGGTCGTAACGGGCAGGATCCCTGGCATGGCAACTGACGCGCGTGCCGCGGACCGTTCCGGCAGCCGATCGCGACGGGACGTGAGCCGTCCGGGTGTGGCGCGGCGCGGTCGGGCGGCCACGTCGACCGGCGCGACCGGCGCCGACGAGCCGGTCGCGCTGCCCGATCCGGTGACCATGCGGCTCGACGGCCGGGTCGCCCTGGTGACGGGGGCGGGCAGCCCGGACGGCATCGGGTACGCCACCGCGCGGCGCCTCGCCGACCTGGGGGCGCGGGTCGCCATCGTGTCGACCACCCGGCGCATCCACGAGCGGGCCGGTGAACTGGGCGTGACCGGGTTCGTCGCGGACCTGACCGACGAGTCCGAGGTGGGCGCGCTGGCCGACGCGGTGGCCGAGCAGTTGGGCGACGTCGAGGTTCTGGTCAACAACGCCGGCCTGGCGAGCCGGACCAGTCAGGGAGTGCTGCGGCCGGTCGCACAGCTGACCTACGACGAGTGGCGCGGCGAGATCGACCGCAACCTGTCCACCGCGTTCCTGTGCAGCCGGGCCTTCATCGGTGGAATGGCCGAGCGGGGCTGGGGGCGGATCGTCAACCTGGCGGCCACCGCCGGCCCGGTCAACGCCCTGCCCACCGAAGCCGCGTACGCCGCCGCGAAGGCCGGTGTCGTCGGTCTGACCCGAGCGCTGGCCATGGAGATGATCGCCGACGGGGTGACCGTGAACGCGGTCGCGCCGGGCACCATCTACACGGCGGCGTCCACGATGGCCGAGATCAAGCAGGGGCTGGGCACCCCGGTCGGTCGACCGGGCACCCCGGACGAGGTCGCCGCCGCGATCAGCTTCCTCTGCTCGCCGGCCGCGTCGTACATCACCGGTCAGATGCTCGTGGTGGACGGCGGCAACAGCGTCCGCGAGGCCCGGTTCCGCTGATCAGTAGCCGCGGCTGTCGCCGTTGTTCGCGAGGATGACCAGCGCCAGCCAGCCGCAGCAGGCCAGCAGGGTCAACGCGGCGAACACGTACCCGAGGATCAGGCCCCAGGTCGCGAGCTGGTCGCCCTCCTCGCCGGTGGTGCGGATCTGCCGCTTGGCCAGGTGACCGAGGACGGCGCCGGCCGGGGGGAACACGAAGGCGAACACCAGCGACAGGATCGCCAGCACGTTGGTGCCCCGACCGGGTCCGCCGGTAGGTGGGCCGTACTGGCCGTAGGGGCCCTGCGGCGGGTACGGCGGCTGCTGACTCCAGTGCGCCGGCTGGTGCGGCCCCTGCCGCTCGTACGGCGACGGCTCGTCGGCGGGCGGCCCGTACGGCGAGCGCTCCGGCGGCCCGGAGGACGACTCGTCCGGCGGTGGCGCGTACGGCGACTGGCCGGCCGGCGGTGGCGCGTACGGCGACTGGTCCCGGGGTGGCTCGTAGGGTGACGGCGGCGGCTCGTCTCCCGGCGGGCCCGACGGCGGCGGCGGGTAGCTCACGGCTGTCCTCCTCCTGTCGGTGCCGGAAAAGTCCTTCTTGCCGGACGGTACCCGTAGCGGTGAACCTTTTCACAGCGGTTGTGTGGACTGGTCGCCTTGGCCTGCCGAGCCGGGAGACCGATACTTACCGAGCGTTCAGTTACCCACGAGTAGTGCGCTGATCCCCGGAGGCCGAGATGGCTCGACTCGCCCAGACGCCCGGCCTCACCGACGTGCAGCAGTCGATCCTGGAGACCGTCCGGGAGTTCGCCGACAAGGAAATCATCCCGCACGCCCAGCGGCTGGAGCACGCCGACGAGTACCCCACCGACATCCTCGACGGGATGCGCGAGATGGGGTTGTTCGGTCTCACCATCGACGAGGAGTACGGCGGGCTCGGCGAGTCGATGCTCACGTACGCCCTCGTGGTGGAGCAGCTCTCCCGGGGCTGGATGTCGATCTCCGGGATCGTCAACACCCACTTCATCGTGGCGTACCTGATCTCCCAGCACGGCTCCGCCGAGCAGAAGGCCCGACTGCTGCCGAAGATGGCGACGGGCGAGGTGCGCGGCGCGTTTTCGATGTCAGAACCGGGTTGCGGTTCGGACGTCGCGGCTATCGGGTCCAGGGCCGTCCGGGAGGGCGACACCTATGTCCTCAACGGGCAGAAGATGTGGCTGACCAACGGTGCGTACTCCTCGGTGGTCGCCACCCTGGTCAAGACCGACACCGGCGCCGACTCGGTGTACGGCAACATGAGCACCTTCCTGCTGGAGAAGGAGCCGGGCTTCGGCGAGACCGCGCCCGGCCTCACCATTCCCGGCAAGATCGAGAAGATGGGCTACAAGGGTGTCGAGACCACCGAGATGGTGCTCGACGGCGTGACGGTGCCCGACTCCGCGATCCTCGGCGGGCCCGACCAGGTGGGCCGCGGCTTCTACCAGATGATGGACGGCATCGAGGTCGGCCGGGTCAACGTCGCCGCCCGCGCCTGCGGCATCTCCATCCGCGCCTTCGAACTCGCCGTCGGCTACGCCCAGCAGCGCAAGACGTTCGGCCAGCCACTCGCCAAGCACCAGGCCATCGCCTTCAAGCTCGCCGAGATGGGCACGAAGATCGAGGCCGCGCACGCCCTCATGGTCAACGCCGCCCGACTCAAGGACGCCGGGCAGCGCAACGACGTCGAGGCCGGAATGGCGAAGCTGCTCGCCTCCGAGTACTGCGCCGAGGTCGTCCAGGAGGCGTTCCGCATCCACGGCGGCTACGGCTACTCCAAGGAGTACGAGATCGAGCGGCTGATGCGCGAGGCCCCGTTCCTGCTGATCGGCGAGGGCACCTCGGAGATCCAGAAAACCATCATCAGCCGAGGCCTCCTAAAGGAATACAAGCTCTAACCCCCACCCCACCCCCTGCCCTCACTGCCCAATCCCGTCGATCAAGGAGTTGTGGTGGGCGACAAAAGGGGCCTATAACCGCAAGTCAGGCACCACAAGTCCATGATCGACGGCCCGAGGGGGCGGGCGCGGGGGGCGGGGGTGGGGGAACGCCGGTCAGCGGAGGCGGGTCAGGTTTGCGGCGGCGCGTTCGACGATGAGGCAGCGGTCCTCGACGTACTCCATGCCGGCCTCCTTGGCGATTTCGCGCGCCTCGGCCGACACGATGCCCAGTTGCAGCCAGGCCGCCGGCGCGCCGATCGCCGCCGCGTCCCGCACCACCTGCACGGCGTCCGCGGCCGGCCGGAACACGTCCACCAGGTCGACCGGATGCGGGATATCCGCCAGCGAGGCGTACGCCCGCTCGCCGAAGAGCTCGTCGACGCTCGGGTTGACCGGGATGATCCGCCAGCCGTACCGCTGCATCTGCAACGGGACGCTGTGTGCGGCCTTGAACGGGTCGCGGGACGCGCCCACGACGGCGATCACGGCGGAGTCGGCGAGGATCTGCTGAGCGGTACGCACCCGCCGACTGTAGCGCCGCAGGCAGGCGAGGAACACCTGCGCCGAAGGGCCCGACTGGCCACCCTGACAGCCAGTCGGGCCCGGTTGCGGTCAGTCCGTCGTCGAGCCCGAGGACTGCTCGGGGGCGGCGGGAAGGGTGAACGGCGAGTCGCCCTTGGTGGACTTGCCCCCGGCCTTCGCGTAGCCGGCGGGCGGCGTCAGGTCGAAGTGGCTCAGGTTCGAATCAGTGCGGAGCAGCCACTCGAAGGTGCTGACCTCGGCCTTGTCGGTCACCTTTCCGCTCTTGGCGGCGACCGTCTTGTACGGCAGGAACGAGGTCGTGTCCACCCAGAGTTCCGCCGCGTAGGTGGCCGTTCCCGCCTTCAACCGCAGGTGCACGGTGTCGTGCCCGTCCACCTTCTCCTGGCCCACGATCTCCAGGCTCCCCCGGGCGAGCCAGGCCCGGATGCTCGCCGGGTCGTTCGGAACGAAGACCGTGCTGGTTGCCTTGTCCGCTGAGTCGACGAACTGGGAGTACGTCCGTTCGAGGTGATTGATCTGGGTGCCACGGAACTTGCCGTCGGCGACGACCGTCACCAGCGTGGAGTCCGGGCTGCCGTCGCCCTGGAAGATGTCGACCCGGCGACGCCCGGTCTGCTTGTCCTCCCAGGAGTCGATCCACCCGCCCTGGTAGGTGTCGTGCACCTTCACGACGTAGTCGTCCGCCTCGCCCAGTGCGGCCTGGGTCTGGTTGCTGACGTAGGCGACGTCGCGCAACTGCAACGTGTGGGACGCGTCCGTCGAGCTGGTGGCGGCCCCGCCCGTCTGCCGGGTCCGCTGGTCGCCCATGCTCAGCGCGACACCGCCGGCGGCGAGACCGGCCAGGGCGAAGGCGGTCGCGGTCGCGATCGCCGGGCGACGCAGGGACCACCGCTTCGCCGTCGGACGCGGGTACCTGGTCCCGTTGAGGATCGCGTGCCGCATCCGGTCGGTCGCGTCCGTTCCAGCGCCGGTGAGGTCCTCGCGAAAGGCGACGAGCAGCTCGACGCCCGCGTTGTCAGATTCCACGTTGTCGTTCATCCGTTTTCCTCATTCGCAGCAGCGGACGGTGCGTAGTGGGCGGGCATTGAGAGGCGCAGGCGTGCCTTGGCCCGGTGGAGGCGGGACCGGACGGTGCCCCGTGCCAGGCCGAGCGCGGAGGCCAACTCCGGATAGTCCAGGCCGGCCCAGATGTGCAGCAGGAGCAGGTCACGTTGGTCGTGCGGCATCGCGGCGAGAGCGCCGGCCAGTGCCCGCGTGGCAGCCTCGGCGTCGAGCCGTTCGTCGGCCCGGTCGGCGAAGTTGTGCTGACCGGAACCACTCAGTGGGTCCCTGCCCGACTTCTCCAGTGCCCGCAGCCACCGCACCTCGGCGCGGTGATAGTTCCGCAGCAGGTTGCTCAGGATGCCGAACAGCCATGGACGTGCATTGGCCATCGATGTGTCGTAACGGTCCCGTCGCGAGAACGCGATCAGGAACGTCTCGGCGACCAGATCCTCGGCGAGCTGTCGCCCGACCCGGCGGGCGCTGAAGTTGTACAGCCAACCGCCGTACCGCTCGAACAGCTCCCCGAACAGTTCAGGCGCCCCCGTTACCAACAGCGCGTCAGAGCGCTCGGTCACAGTCATGTCCCGATGGCCCCCTGGTTTGACGGTGCGTTCATGCCCCGTTCTTGTCTGGCACCGACGCCAGGTTCCCGCCTTCTCGGCCCAGCACCGTGGCGAGTGTTCAGGCGTCCTGCCGACAGCTCGTCAGCGTCGTGTGTCACGGCGCGCGGGGGAGGTGTCGCCGCAGGTCCGGGGCTTCCTCCCGGGGCACGAAGGCTAGAGCAGGGCGAGCTGCTCGGCGGCCGGCGCGGGCGGCGGCTCGGGCAGACGGCGGTTGTCGCCCACCTCGCCCCGGAGCAGTCCGTGGCGGCGGGCGGCGATCCGCACCCGGGCGGTCAGCTCCCGCTGGTACGCCTGCGGGGCGTACGCGCCCGAGCGGTACAGCTCGCGGTAACGGGCGACGAGGTGCGGGTGCTCCCGGGCGAGCCACTGGGCGTACCACTCACGGGCGCCGGGGCGCAGGTGCAGCGCCAGCGGGGTCACACTGGTCGCTCCGGCGGCGGCGACCGCTGAGACCGTGGCGTCGATCGACTCTTCGCTGTCGCTGAGGCCGGGCAGGATCGGCGCCATCAGCACCCCGACGGAGAAGCCGGCGTCGGTGAGCCGGCGGACCGCGTCCAGTCGGCGGCTCGGGTGCGGCGTGCCCGGCTCGACGCCGCGCCAGAGCTGGTCGTCGACGAAGCCCACCGAGAAGGAGATGCCGACGCTCGTCACCTCGGCTGCCTGACGCAGCAGGGGCAGGTCGCGCAGG
The DNA here is from genome assembly GCF_049841635.1 of Micromonospora sp. DT44. NCBI lineage: Bacteria > Bacillati > Actinomycetota > Actinomycetes > Micromonosporales > Micromonosporaceae > Micromonospora > Micromonospora sp. DT44. Next base: position 24,699 of record NZ_JBNCKS010000044.1, read on the forward strand.
ATCAGCGTGCCCTTGGTGAGGATGGAGAAGGGGTTGGCGAAGTCCCGCAGGGCCGCGATGATCTGCGGCATCAGCCGGTAACGACCCTCGGCGCGCTGGTAGCAGTCGACGTTGGTGCCCATCGCGACGTGCGCGCCCCGCCACTTCGGCGCGGCCAGTTCGCGCCGTACCAACTCACCGGCGTTGACCTTGACGATCACCTGCCGGTCGAAGTCCGCACCCGCGTCGAGATCGAGGTAGGTGTGAGTGTTTCGGGCAAAGCAGTTGTGGCTCACCACCCCGTCGGCGATGAAGTCGCCGGTGCCGGTGGTGATGTCCCAGAGCGGCAACTCCAGCCCGAGCGCTCGGATGCCGACAACGCGGAGTGACGCCTGGCATTTCAGCGCGGCACCCTCGATCGAACGCTTGCGAGTGATGGCGGGGTCAGTCAGGTGGAAGAAGCGCAACCGCGCCGGGAGACCACCGGTCAGCCGTACATAGCGCAGGCGGTTCGTCCGCCTCCTGTCCTCGAGGACGGTCGCGAATCCAAAGGCGCGCAAGGCTTCCGTCGTGTGGCTGAGGATCTGATCGTCGCAGTTGGCGATTCTCAGGATGCCTTGGCTGCAACTGCCTTCGGCATCGAAGATGCCAGCAAGGAACCCTCGTTGCCAATCAGGAGTCGAATGCTGCGGCCATTGGACGATCTCCCTGATTGCATCGACCTTCTGCCTTCCCGAGGCCCGGATCGCCTCCATCGGCCGCCGGTCGGCCCTCGCTTGGCCAAAGGAGGTGCGGCTTGTTTCGACGCCCTCTTCCTTTAGATACCGCTCGGTACGATCGAGAGCCTCGCTGTCTGCGAGGGCCAAGCGGAACTGGTGACTCCAACTCCTACGTGTGGCGTAGGTGCCCATGGTTCCGTCGCCGCGCACCATGCCGCAGAGATAGCCACGTCGGTAGTCATGGGAGACCTTGGGAGTTGTCTCAAACGCCCCAGTGCCGATCAGGCGGTTGTTGGTGGTGAGGTAGGGCCGTTGACCAGCGCCGAACATTTCGCCGGTGACGTGTTTCCAGCCTCGCTCCGTCAGGAAGCGGTGGTCCCCACTGGCAAGGAGTGTCGTGCCGTCCTCCAAGATGACGCGATAAGCCGGTTTCACGGTGGACCACTTGTCGAGAACGGTGGTGACGACGTATCGGCGGTAAGCACCGCGTCGCTCGGTCCCGTAGATGCGGTCGCCGGGCTCGATCTCGCTGATCGGCTTCGTGCGTCCGTTTGCCATCAGGATGAGGGTGTCGCCCGAGACGCAGTACACACAAGCATGACTGCATCCCCGGTACGGGTTGATGGTCCACTCGAAGGGGACGCGGGACTGGCCCGGCACCCGGTTGAGGATGGACTTCGCCTGCACCTCGTGGAACGTCATCCCGGCGAACTCGGGGGTGTCGAAGGTGCGGACGACGGCGCCGGGCAGCGCCAGCGGCAGGGGTGGCGTCGCTGGCGCTGCCCTCTCGGGGTCTCCCTCGACCGGGGGAGCGGTGAGGTTGTCCCAGCGCATGGGCACTATTCGAACACGTGTACGAGATCGGCGCAAGTGACCCGCCGGACACCCGTGAGTGTTCGTCGCCCGGACGGGGGAGGATGGACCCATGGAGAGGTCGACCTTCGTCTACGACGGTGACTGCGCGTTCTGCACGACCTGTGCGGAGTTCATCGAACGCCGGATCCCGACCGGCGCGCGGGTGGTGCCCTGGCAGTTCGCCGACCTGGACGCCCTCGGCCTCACCGTGGCCGAGTGCGAGGAGGCCGTGCAGTGGGTCGGCGCGGACGGCTCCCGCGCCGCCGGTCCGGACGCCATCGCGAAGCTGTTGGCCGACAGCGGTCCGGTGTGGCGGGTGGCCGGCGCGGGTCTGCGGTTCCCGCCGGTGCGCGCGCTGGCCTGGCCGGTGTACCGCTGGGTGGCCCGCAACCGCCACCGCCTACCGGGCGGTACGGCGGCCTGCTCGCTCCCGCAGGAGGCGCGGGAACGCCTCTACGGCCCGACCGGTCGTCCTACCACCGGAGCCTGATCACCCGACCGGGCCCGATCATCGGGCCGGGCCTGATCGGGTGGCGTGGACATCGGCTCGGCGTCCACCGGGCCGCGTCCGGCGAGCCGGCGTGCCCATACCAGCGGTCGTACCCGTTCCAGGGGCAGGAAGCTGGTCATCGCGGCCAGGTGTGGCGCGAACGAGATCGTGATGGTCGCGATGGTCACCACGTGGAACGAGTAGAAGAAGCCGACCATGGCCACTCGCCAGCGGGCCGGTATCAGGAACACCACGGGGCTGAGCAGCTCGAAGGCCACGATGCCGAACTGGGCGACGATCAGCAGGTACGGCACCTGGGCGATGAGGTCGGCCAGGTCGGTGCCGCGTCGGATGATGGCCCGGGCCAGTACCGAGCCGGTCAGCCAGTCCAGACCGCCGAAGCGCAGCTTGGCCCAGGCGGCCAGGAAGTACGTGCAGATGACCGCGATCTGGGTGACGCGCAGGGCCCAGCCGCCGGCCTCCGTGCGGGTGGTGTCGCCGTGGCGGGCCCGGCCGGCGGTGGGCAGCACGGCCAGCGCGACGAGCAGGCCGAACCGGTCGTGGTCGACCTTCCCGTAGCTCATCGCGATGATCATCCACTCGAGGTACAGCGCGCAGACCGTCCAGCCGAGCAGCCGGGGTGCCCGGCCGGTCGCGGCGAGCAGGGCGGCGAGCAGGAGCCCCCAGAAGATCACCGCCACGACCGTCGGCGTCGGGGTCGGCAGCGGGAGCAGGCGGCCGATCAACAGCGGCTGGTACAGCTCGCCGGGCACGCTGGCTCTGGTGCGTACCCATGGGGTGAAGACCACCAGGTCGGCGGCGACGAAGAGGTAGATCAGGGTCCGGAACGCGGCGATCCGTCCGCGGGGCACCGCCTCCGTCAGCCAGCCGGTCATCGGGAGACCTGCCAGCTGACGATCGTCTCGTCGGTGTGCCGCCCCGTGGGCCGGCCGGCGCGGATGCCGTGCCAACGGATGACGATGCGGACCTCGACCAGCGCGGGGGCGTCCGGGTGACGCTCGGCGTACGCGTCGGCGACCTCGGTGAGCAGCGCGGGGTCGGCCGCGTACCGGTCCTGCTGGCCCTCGATCTCGGCGCGGCGGATGCCGGTCGCGTCCTGGTCGAGGTCGACCACCGCTCCGGTGCTGTTCACGCCCTCCACCCGGGTGTCCGGGGCGGGGGCGTTCGGCGGGTTCGAGGTGGCGTACATCCGGAACGGGCCGAACGGGAAGTCGTCGTCGCTACCCCAGAACGTGCCCAACAGCAGCAGGACGAGACCGAGTGCGGTCACGCCCAACCGGGTCGTGCGCCCACGGGTGGTCAGGGTCTCCATCGGGTGGTGACGATACGGGATGTACCGGCCGTCTCGGGTCCCACCGCCGGTCAGTTCCGCCTGCCCGGGTCGGTGATCATGCGCGGCTGTCGGGATATGACGAAAGGCCGGACCCGAACCGGGCCCGGCCTTCGCGTGCCGTCGCGGGGACGGCTCAGTGGTTGTGCTCGGCCAGCTGCTTGCGGACGTCGTCCATGTCCAGAGCCTCGACCTGCTCGATCAGGTTCTCCAAGGCGGACTCGGGAAGGGCGCCCGGCTGGGCGAAGACGATGACTCCGTCGCGGATCGCCATGATCGTCGGGATCGACCGGATGTCGAACTTCGCGCCCAACTCCTGCTGGGCCTCGGTGTCGACCTTGCCGAACACGACGTTCTGGTGCTTCTCCGAGGAGCGCTCGTAGACCGGGGCGAACCGCTTGCACGGACCACACCAGTCGGCCCAGAAGTCGACCAGGACGATGCCGTCGTTGCCGGTCACCTCGTCGAAGTTCGCCGAGGTCAGCTCAACGGTTGCCATTGCACTCTCCGATCACCGCGGGTTGTCTGCGTCCCGTAGAACCAGGGCTGACCGTATCGAATTCCCGGGTGGGTACGCGCGAAACGTGCGCGGGGCTGCGCGGGAACCCTGACGAGCATCGAAGGTTGTGAGTTCATCCTGTCCTGCGGAACGCAAGTGCATGACGCACTTGCGTGACCTGCGGTGATGGGAGCGTTTCCAGAGAGATCCACCCGATCGAGCGCTACGAATCGGTAACTTGAGCCCTGACGAGGAGGTATCCGGCCTGCGGAGATCGCTGATCAACCTCGCCTCCGTCACCGAGAGTAGTGTTACGAAAAGATAAATGTGACCGCGATCTCTGTTGGAGTTACGGCACCGTAGGGCAGAATTCCTCACATCAGAGCGTGGGCGGCGGGTGCCGGGGAGGGCCCCGCCGCTCATTGCGTCTCCCCTCGGGTGAGTGACCGGTGTGACATTTCCGCCGAAGTCCCGCCCCGACCGTCGCCTTAACCAGCGGTAAGGCATGCTGTGCCGAACTCCATCGCCGCCCGTCGAAGGGGACCAGGATGCAGTTCGGCCGCTACTACGAGGAGTTCGAGGTCGGCGCGGTCTACCGGCACTGGCCGGGCAAGACCGTCACCGAGTACGACGACCACCTCTTCTGCCTGCTCACCATGAACCATCATCCGCTGCACCTGGACGCGCACTACGCCGAGACGTCCAGCCAGTTCGGGCGCAACGTCGTGGTCGGCAACTACATCTACTCCCTGCTGCTCGGCATGTCGGTGCCCGATGTCAGCGGCAAGGCCATCGCCAACCTGGAGGTGGAGTCGCTGCGCCACGTGGCGCCCACCTTCCACGGCGACACCATCTACGGCGAGACGACGGTGCTCGACAAGCGGGAGTCCGGCTCCAAGCCCGACCGGGGCGTGGTCTCGGTGGAGACCCGCGGCTACAACCAGGACGGCACCATGGTCTGCGTCTTCCGCCGCCGGGTCATGGTCCCCAAGAAGGAGTACGCGGCCAGCGCCGTTCCGGACGGGGTGGACCCGGAGCGGCCCAGCTTCCCCACGCCGCGCTGAACGCGCTCGGCGGACCGCGTGCCGCCGCCGGAACAGGACGTCTCCAGCCAGCGGGTTCTGCCGGTTGCGGCCGTGTTCCCGTTCTGAGGCTTATGCTGACGCCGGAGGTTCCGATGAGCCACTCCGTCGCCGGAGAGCCGCCCTCTGCCGGCCGCCGTGCCGCACCCTTGACCACCGCCGTCTACTCCGCCGCCGAGTGGGACCTGCTCACCAGCCTGCCCGCTCGGGTCCTCGTGGCCGCCGCCGCGCCCGGCGCCGGCCGCCCGGAGCGCGGGGTGGAGGCGGGCCTGGCCGGCCTGGACGCGGTGGCCGCCGGCCGTGGGTTCGACAGCGATCTGGTCCGTGCCGTGGTCGCCGCGATCTACGCCCGGCACGATGGCGCACCGGCTCCCGCTGAGCGGCTCACCGATCTGGTGGACCTGCTGGCCGCGTGTCGGGCGGCGGCGCGGGTGCTGCGTCGGCGTGCCGATCCGGCCGACTCGGCGGCGTACCGCCAGTGGGTGCAGTCGGTCGCGGCCCGCGTCTGCCGGGCGGTGCCCGGCCTCGACGGGCATCCGGCCAGCCCGGCGGACCGGCGCTTCCTGGACCGGCTCGGTGACGCGCTCGGCCTGGGCTGAGATCGCGGGGCGCCGGGGTGGCCGTACTCTCTGATGACCGTGACCGACGACCAGCTTGAGGTGGGTGTGGGCCCCTGGCCCGGGGACCTGCCCGAGGATCCGCGCTACGACCCGCAACTGCTGGCCGAGGGCGACCGGCGCAACGTCGTCGACCGCTACCGCTACTGGCGGCACGAGGCGATCGTCGCCGACCTGGACCGACAGCGGCACGGCTTCCACGTCGCGATCGAGAACTGGCAGCACGACTTCAACATCGGCACGGTGGTGCGCAACGCCAACGCGTTCAACGCCGCCGAGGTGCACATCGTCGGTCGGCGTCGGTGGAACCGACGCGGCGCGATGGTGACCGATCGCTACCAGCACGTCCGGCACCACGAGACGATCGAGGAGTTCGTCGCCTGGGCGGCGGGACGGCGGCTGCCGGTGCTCGGCATCGACAACCTGCCCGGCTCCCGGCCGATCGAGACCGCAGTCCTGCCGCGTGACTGCGTGCTGCTGTTCGGCCAGGAGGGCCCGGGCCTGTCCGCGCCCGCCCGGGCCGCCTGCGCCCAGCTCCACTCCATCGCCCAGTACGGCTCCACGAGGTCCATCAACGCGGGAGTGGCCAGCGGCATCGCCATGCACGCGTGGATCCGGACGCACGCCGGTCCACCGCCGGACTGACCATCGCCCCGGTGGACGCGCTCGGCGTTCCGGCTTGACGTGCCGGCGATGTGGGGTGACGGTGGGGATGTGAGTGTCGCGGTGAGTTGTCCGAGATGCGGGGGCCCGGTGCGGGCGCCGGATCTGATGCACACCGAGTCGAGGTGCCTGCGCTGCGGACCGGTGCCGCCGCTGCACGTGCCCGAACACATCGGGGCGGAGATCGTCGCGAGCGTGGTGGAACGGATCACCGCGGCTCCCGGTCCACCCGGGACACCACTGTGGTGCCCGTGGCCGCTGCCGCCCGGGTGGACCCTCACCGGCGTGGCGTACGCCGGGGACGACCGCACCGGCGTGCGGGCGACCGCGGTGGCCTGCGCGGGGCCCGCGCCGCTCGACGACGGCCCGGCGGATCTGGTCTTCGTGGCCGAGGAGCCGGGCGTGGGCCTGGGGACGCGACTCGCCGGCCTGGCCGGCCCCGATCCCGGACCGGAGCTCGTCGACGCGCTGGCCGACCCCGGCCCGGGGCATCCCGAGCACGTGGGGCAGGCCAGGATCAGGGTCGGCGGGCACCCGACTCCACTGTGGTTGGTTAATTCTCCGACGGATCGAAGCGCGTACGCCGGCGAGGCTCGGGGAATGTGGCTGCATGCGATAGCCTGGCCGGCGAGTGCGGGTCATCTGCTCGCGGAGGATGTCGTGTTACACGACCTGACCGAGTGGACTCCGCCCGAACTCGTGTACGGCGCACCGTCTCCGTACCTGTCCGGGAGAGCTTGACATCTCTTCCGGGTTGACGGAGAACGGACGCAGATATTCACTGTACGACACCACACTGATACTCTGGGTGCCGCTGCGGTAATGGGACCCGGCGCCGCGCGAGAGGATGGCCCGCCATGGTCAAGAAGGTCCTCACCTGGGCCGGAATCGCATTCTTGATCTTTTTCGTCGCCTATCGGCCAAACTCTGCGGCTGATGTGTTCAAGTCGCTGGGCGGCGGGATCATGGACATCGCCCAGGGGTTCGGCGACTTCTTCACCAGTCTCGTCGCCTAGCCGCCGATGGGCAGCCCCTCCGGTCCACCCTTCGACCCGGACGACCCCGACCGGGACCGTCGCGAGCGCGACACCGAGCCGATCCCGCGGATCGGGCCCGATGACGGCCCGGGCTACGGTGCCGGTCCCGGCCTGTCCGACGGGCCATCCCTTTCGGACGACGTCGGCTACGGCGACGGGCCCGGCTATGCCGGCGAAGGGCGGTCCGGTCGGGCCTGGATCCGCGATCCCGACGCCGCCAACCAGCCTCCCCAGATCTCTGAGGAGGAGTTGGCGGGGCTGCGCGCCGACGCCATGGGGTCGACCCCCCGACGGGTTCTCCCGCTGGAGGATGAGCCCAGCTCGCTGGTCGCCCGTTACCTCTTCCCCACCGAGCGGTACCGGGGCGAGTGGAAGCGGCACTGGATCCACCTCACCAACCCGCTCCTGATCGGCGTCGCGGCGACCTTCGTGCTCGGTTACCTGTCCGGCTTCCTCGCGGGGCGGAACGTGGGCGCGTTGACGACCGTCGCGGTGCTGCTCTGGTTCGCCGTCATGGGCTGGGTGGCGTGGAAGGTCGCCGACTGGTGGTATGACCGGTTCATCCTGACCAACAAGCGGGTCATGGTGGTCAACGGCATCGTCACCCGCAAGGTCGCCATGATGCCGCTGGTCCGGGTCACCGACATGAAGTACGAGCAGACCCCGACCGGCCGGGCGCTCAACTACGGCACCTTCGTGCTGGAGTCCGCGGGCCAGGAGCAGGCGCTGCGGGAGGTCAAGAATCTGCCCAACCCGAACGAGCTCTACCTACGGGTCGTCGAAGAGATGTACGAGCCGCAGGCGGTCGAGGCGCGGTTGGGCAAGGAGGCCGACGAGGCCAAGGCCGACGACGGGGCGTGAAAGTTTTCGTCCGAACATCGGAGCAAGTGCGCACCTTTCGTCATGGACCGGAACGCCGCTGACGTGGCACTCTTCCAGAACGGTTTGGGTGCGGAGGTGTGTGGTGGCGAGCAGGGATCCCCTGGAGGAGGAGTTTCGCGAGTTCGTCGCGGCTCGCTCCGCCGCCCTGCTCCGTACCGCCTATCTGCTCTCCGGCGACTGGGCGACGGCCGAGGATCTGCTCCAGACGGCGCTGACGAAGACCTACCTCGCGTGGAAGCGGCTCGGCGGGATCGAGGCGGTCGAGCCGTACGCCCGCCGGGTGATGGTCAACACGTCGACGAGCTGGTGGCGGCGGCGCTGGCACGGTGAGCGCCCCACCGAGGTGCTACCCGAGCGTCCCGGCGTCGACGAGATCGAGCGGCAGCTCGACCGCGACCTGCTCTGGCGGCACCTCAAGGAGCTGCCCGGCCGGCAGCGGGCGGTGCTCGTCCTGCGCTACTACGAGGACATGTCGGAAGCGCAGACGGCAGCCCTGCTGGATATTTCACCCGGAACGGTGAAAAGTCAGGCATCCAGGGCGCTGGCCACGTTGCGTCGCCGCATGGGCGGCGAGACTCCTGATCTGGCCGCCGCGCCGACCGGCACCGCCTCGGGGCGCGGCCGCGACGCGGCCGCCGCCCGCTCCCGAGAGGCTGCCCGACCCGGCGGGACTGTCGAGGCGGTCCCGTCCGGTTCGGTCGGAGGGATGGCCGGAGCCCGCTCCGCGGTGACGCCGCGTCCCAGCGTCGGTCGGGCCGAGCCCATGCCGGTCGCGCCGCGCCCGTCCGCGCCCCATCCGATCGCCCCGGCGGTCGACCTGCCCACCGCTTCGGTGGCCGTGCCTGTCGGCACCGGCCCCGGAGAGCAGCAGTGAACGTCTTTCCGCGGCTCCCCGACAACCTCACGGGTGGCCTGCGGCGTCCTAATCAGGTGCGACGTGACCAGCTCGAAGGTGCGGTGCGGGAGGCTCTCTCGCGCCAGGTCGCCGTTACCCGTCCACTGACCGCCGACCCAGCCGGTCAGGCCATCCGGCGCGCCAACCGGATCCGACGGCGGCGTGCCGGAGTCGGTATCGCGCTCGGGGTGGTCACCACCGTGCTGATCGGCGCCGGCATGACACACCTCTCCGGCGGCTCCGACCAGCAGGGGCCGCCCATCGTCGTCATCGGCGACCCGGACCTGTCGGCCCAACCGCTCGCCACGGCCAGCGTCGCCCCGCCCCCGCCCCCGCCCCCGCCCTCGTCGAAGGCGTCCGCCGACGCACTCTTCGCCAGCGCCTTGATCGACGCCGACGGCAAGCGCCTGGCGCTGCCCGGTGTCGGCCCCGCCGAACTCGCGCACCGGCTACCCAACGGCACGGGTCTGCTGGTGGTCGGAGCGCCCACCGCCGCCGGGCGCTCCCTCTGGGTCGCCCAGGACGACGGCCTGGTGCAGGTGCTGCTGGCCGGCGCGGGTCAGATCGTTCTCGCGCCCGACGCCACGCAGGTCGCCTGGCGGGACGGCGAGGACCTGCTCGTGGCGGGAGTCGTCGGCACCCAGCTCATCGGCACGGTGCGTATCGCCGTCCCGGACAGCGCGCAACCCGTCCGGTTCGTCGGCAGCAGCCTGTTGGTCCGACCTGATCCGACCCGGCCGGGTCACGTCCTGTGGCGGCCCGGCGCGGACAAGCTGACCGAGGTGCCCGAGCAGGACACCCTGAACGTCTACGGTTCGCTGCCGGACGGGCGGCTGGTCAGCCAGGTGTCGGCGAACTCGGCGGACGGGACCTGCCTGGCACTGGTCGATCCGTTGCGGGCCACGAAAGCGGCACGTACCGCCTGCGGCACCCGGTTGAGCCCGGACGGCGTCGGCGGGATGTCCGACGACGGACGATGGCTCCTGGTGAACGGGAAGGTCGGGTCGACCGACCGCTCCCTGCTGGTCGACCTGGAGCGGCTCGGTACGACGCTGGACGCCGTACCGGTCGGCCCGGCGGTGAGCGGCGCGGTCGCCTGGACGAGCGACTCGGACGTCGCCTACGTCGACAGCTCCGGCTGGCTGGTCCGGCTCAACGTCAAGCGGGTCCGTGCCGGCGAACCGGCCGAGCAGACGCCTGTGGCCGGCATCGAGCCCGGCGACCGGCCGGTCCTGGTCAGCGGCTCCTGACCCGGCCGGGTCGGTCGGCGCACCGGGCCGGGCGGCGGGGATCGCCGCCACCTACGCGAGTCTGCTTCGGGTCCGCTCGGTAGCGTCGGGGAGTGACCTCGCGTACCGGCTCCGCGCCCCGGATCGACCTGCACGCCCACTCGACCGCCAGCGACGGCACGCTGACGCCGGCCGAACTGGTCCGTGCCGGCGCGGACGCCGGTCTGGACGTGCTGGCCATCACCGACCACGACACCACCGCGGGCTGGGCGCCGGCCGTACGGGCGTTGCCGCCCGGCCTGCTCCTGATCCGGGGCGCCGAACTGTCCTGCCGCTGGGAGGGCGCGGATCCGGCGATCCCACTGCACCTGCTGGCCTACCTGTTCGACCCGGAACACCCGGAGCTGGTCGCCGAGCTGGCCCGGGTGCGGGCCGCCCGCGAGGAGCGCGGTGAGCGGATCGTGGCGCTGTTGCGCGCCGACGGCATCGACGTGAGTTGGCCGGAGATCCTCGCCGGCGCGGCCGGCGGGACCGTCGGTCGCCCGCACATCGCGCAGGCGCTGATCCGCGCCGGCCTGGTCGCCGACACCCGCGCGGCGTTCGGCCCGGACTGGCTGGGTGAGCGGTACCGGCTGCCGAAGGAGGACATCGACGTCCTCCGGGCGGTCCGGCTGGTCCGGGCGGCCGGGGGCGTACCGGTGTTCGCCCATCCCCGGGCCACCCGACGTGGCCGGGTGGTGCCCGACGAGCTGATCGCCGAGCTGGCCGCCGCCGGGCTGGCCGGGCTGGAAGCCGACCACGAGGACCACAGCCCGGCCGAACGGGCGCACGTTCGGGCGCTCGCCGCCGAGCTGGACCTCCTGGTGACCGGCTCCTCCGACTTCCACGGCACCCACAAGACCGTCCGGCTCGGCGCGTTCACCACCGGCGTCGAGGCGTACGAGCGAATCGTCGCCGCCGGGGTGACCGAGGTCGCTTCAGTCTGATCCGCGTATTTCGCCCACCGTGACGCGGCTAGGTTGCTCACGTGGATCTGAAGCTGTTCGGCGAGGTTTTCGTGACCCTGCTGGTGATCACCGACCCCCCGGGCATGATGCCGATCTTCCTGGCGCTGACCGGGCCGCTGCCCGCGCGCGACCGTAACCGGGCGGCGTGGCAGGCCGTCGCGCTCGCTCTCGGTGTGATCGTGATCTTCGCGGTGGCCGGGCAGACGTTGCTCGACTACCTGCACGTGGACCTGCCCGCGTTGCAGGCCGCCGGTGGGCTGCTGCTCGTCCTGGTCGCCCTCGAGCTGTTGACCGGCAAGGCCGACGACCCCAGCCAGCAGGTCACCTCGAACATCGCGCTGGTGCCGCTGGGTACCCCGCTGCTGGCCGGACCGGGCGCCATCGTGGCGACCATGCTCTTCGTCCAGCAGGCCGACGGGTTCGGCGACTACACCGCGATCGCCGCGGCGATCCTCGCCGTCATGGTCGCCGTGTGGATCGTGCTGCGCTTCTCCGGCGGCATCGTCAAGATCCTCCGCCCCGGAGGCATCGAGGTGCTGACTCGGATCGCCGGCCTGCTCCTTGCCGCGATCGCCGTTCAGCTCATCGCCGACGCGGTGGCCGCCTTCGTCACGCAGTACGTGAACATGACCTGACCGGGATAGTCCGGATGTCGGGGGTGGATGGCAGGATCGCAGGCGTGCGACGAGCCTCTTCATCCGGACGATCCGCCGCTGGCGGTCGGACCCCTCAGCAGCGTCCCGGCGGCGCCGAGCAGCTCGGCTTCGAGGGGATGCCGGAGCGTCTGTTCGTCTGCACCCCGAGCAAACTCGGTGCGTACGCCGACTGCCCCCGCCGCTACCGCTACTCCTACGTCGACCGCCCCGCGCCGCAGAAGGGCCCGCCCTGGGCCCACAACTCGCTCGGCGCCAGCGTGCACACAGCCCTGAAGAACTGGTACGCGTTGCCCGCCGACCGACGCCGCCCCGAGGCGTTGGCCACCCTGCTCAAGGGCACCTGGGTCCGTGAGGGCTACCGCGACGACGAGCAGGAGCGGGCCGCCTACCGGCGGGCGCTGAGCTGGCTGGAGGCGTACGTCGAGACGTTGGAGCCGGACTCCGACCCGCTCGGTGTCGAGCGGGTGGTGGCGGTCAAGACCGCCGTCCTGGCCTTCAACGGCCGAACCGACCGCATCGACTCCCGGCCGGGGCCGGAGGGTCCGGAGCTGGTCATCGTCGACTACAAGACGGGCCGCACCGGGCTGGACGCCGACGACGCCCGGGGATCGCAGGCGCTGGCCCTCTACGCGTACGCGGCCGAGCGGGTGTTCCGCCGGCCGTGCCGCCGGGTCGAGCTGCACCACCTGCCGACCGGCACGGTCGCCGGTCACGACCACACCGTCGAGTCGCTGGCCCGCCAGTTGATCCGCGCGGAGGACACGGCCCGCGACATCATGGCCGCCGAGCGGGTCGTCGCCGACGGCGGTGACGCCGACGAGGCGTTCCCGGTCGCGCCCGGGCCGCGCTGCGGCTGGTGCGACTACCGGCGGCACTGTCCCACCGGGGCGCAGACCCCGGGCAAGGAGCCGTGGGCGGCCGTGGAACGAACCGTCGAGGGCTGATCGCGTCCGCCGGCCAGCTCGACGCGGCGCACGCGGGGTCGGTCAGCCGGCCAGCGTTGCTCGGTCCGCCGCACGTTGCTTGGCGGCCTGGATCAACGGCCCCTCCAAATAGCGACGCGGCACCGCGCCGAGCGCCAGTCGCAGCGCGCGAACGCTGAGATCCGCCGACAACTCGGTGGTGGGCAGCCCCAACCCGCCGTACATCCGCCGGGCCCACGGTGGGAGCAGCGCGAGCGCGGTTCCGGCGATCCCGAGGTACGCCCAGCGTGGCGGACCGAGGTTGAGGCCGAGCCGGGCCGGCAGGCCGAGCTTTCACGGCAGCGGTGGGGCGGTGAGGAACAGCGCCGTCTCGGCGGCTTCCCGGGTCATCCGCAGCTCCGGCCGAACGGCACGGTAGTAATCCTGGACCTCGGCGGCGGTGCCCGGCACCGTGGCCGGGTCCAGCCCGACGAGGGCGGCCGACCGACGTTGCTCGGCGTAGTAGCCGTCCACCTCGTCATCGGTGAGCGGCAGACCGGCCCGGCGGACGGTGCTGAGGAACGACTCGACCCCGGTGACGTGCACCCAGCGCAGCAGGGCCGGGTCGTCGATCCGGAACTCCTCGCCGATGGCGGGGTCGGTGGCCCGCAGCCGGGCGTGCAGTCGACGCAGCCGCGCGCCGGCCTGCTCCGCGTCGAGGGTCGTGCCGTAGACGGTGGTCTCCACGTAGGTGGCCGTGCGGACCAGCCGTCCCCACGCGTCCGTGCGGTAGTTGCTGTTCTGCGCGACGCCGGCCATGGCGCGCGGGTGCAACGCCTGGAGGTAGAGCGAGCGCAGGCCGGCGACGATCAGGATCGGCTCCTCGTGCACCTTCCACGTGACCGAACCCGGACCGAAGAGGCCGAGGTCATCGGAGTCCACCGACAAGCGTGCCACGGCCGGCGCGTCGGTGCCGGCCAGCACGGCCGGCCGGGGTTCCGGCGACGGGGAAGAGGTCAGCCGTCGGCGGCGCGGCGTGACTGACAGCTCGGGCAGAGACCCCAGAAGGTCACCTCCGCCTCGTCCACCTCGAAGCCGTGCGCGACGCCCGGATCCAGGCAGGGCGCGCTGCCGACCGCGCAGTCGATGTCGGCGATCTCGCCGCAGCCGCGGCAGACCACGTGGTGGTGGTTGTCGCCGACGCGTGCCTCGTACCGGGCGGGGCTGCCGGCCGGCTCGATCCGGCGGGACAACCCGGCCCTGCTGAGCGCCCCCAGCACGTCGTAGACCGCCTGGGTGGAGACGGAGTCGAGGCGTTCCCGGACCCGCCGGGTGATCTCGTCGACCTCCAGGTGGCCACCGTCGGCGAGGACATCCAGCACCGCCAGACGCGGTCGGGTGACGCGCAGCCCCCGCGATCGCAGCAGTTCCTCACCTCTGGACACGCGCCAATGACAGCACGCGCGACCAGCGACGACAACAGTCGGCCGAGGGCGGTGGTCACGAACACAGCTCCGTAAAGATCGATCTAGGCACTGAACCTCATCAGCGCCGTGCGCGTGTCTTTCGGGGGAGAGCCCGGGGACGACCGGCGGTTCGTCCGTACGCTGACGATCCCGGGACCGCGATCCGCCTGGAGGTGTCGATGTTCGAGAAGATTCTGGGTCTACCGACACACGTCTTCGTCGTGCACGCGATGGTGGTCTTCGTCCCCCTGCTGGCGGTGCTGGCCATCGCGTACGTGGGGCTGCCGCGCTGGCGGCACCGACTGGACTGGGCGCTGGGCATCCTCGCCGTGGTGACGCCGGTGACCGCCTTCGTGGCCGTCGAGTCGGGCGAGGCGTTGACCGACGCCCTGGTCGCCCGTGGTTACCAGGGGCAGATCCTCGACCAGATCTTCGAGCACTCGCGCTACGGCGACATCCTCTTCCGGATCGTGGTGCCGCTGGGGATCGTGGCCATCGCGCTGCTCGTGGTGACCAGCGGTCACCCACGGGTGCCGCGGCTGCCGGCCCTGGTGACGCCGGTGCTCGCGGTGGCCGCCGTCGCGCTGTCGCTCGCTGCCCTGGTCTACGTCGCCCTGACCGGTCACTCCGGTGCCGAGGCCGTCTGGGGCACCACCCTCTGACCAGCGCGGACCGACGGTCGCTGCCGGCGGCCGCCCAGTGGCACGGTGGTCAGAACAGGATTCGCGAGCAGAGCAGGCAGACGAGCGCCACCACCACCACGGCGGCAGCGGCCCCGAAACCGTAGGTGACCCGCTGCGACCGCTGCTCCGCCGCGTCGAGGGCGGCCGTGTCCTGAGGTGGCAGGCGTCGTGGCGGCGCCGGCTCCAGGTGTACGGGAGGACGCCAGCCCGCCGGAGGCGGCACGCTCGGGGGCGGTCCCGCGTACCCGTCGGTGGGTGGTGTGGCGGGTGGCGGTTGGTCCGCCGTGGGACCGTCGTCGGTCCCGGGCCGACGCCAGTAGTCGTCGGGGGTGCTGCCACCGCTGGGGGTCGTCACGCCGTCCGAGGCTACCAACGGAGCGGGCGGCCTGCGCTAGTCTTGCCGCTCGTGAGCACCGAGGAACCCGCCGCCGGGGTCGCGCGCGGCGATGACGACCGCACCGTCGACCTGAGCGACGACTTCGTGGTGCTGCCCGAGCAGACCTCGGACGACACCGACCACGGTTGGGGCGAGCGCAGCGTAGGAAACGACGACTGGCTCCTCGACCAACGCCCTCCGCACTGGGACTGAACCCCGGACGGGATGGACCTCGCCCGGGGTTCAGCGGCGCACCGCCGACGTAGCGGGCTGCGGCCGAGCGGAATCAGGACGCCGAGCTGGCCGCCGCCTTGCCGCTGCCCGATCCACCGGACGACGAGGACGACCCGGACGACGACGACCCGGACGACGACGAGGACGTCGAAGACGACGAGCCGGAGTCCCCACCCGAGGACGAGGACGACTCGGACTTGGCCGGCTTGGTCGCGCCGCCGGCTGACGTCTCCGAGCCGGACGCGCGGGAGTCGGTGCGGTAGAAGCCCGAGCCCTTGAAGACGACGCCGACGGAGTTGAAGACCTTGCGCAGCCGTCCCTGACACGCCGGGCACTCGGTCAGCGGCTCGTCAGAGAAGGACTGCACCGCCTCGAGCTGGTGACCGCACGCGGTGCAGGCGTACTGGTACGTAGGCACGTTCTCCTCCGGTATCTGGACTCGGCCAGTTGGCACTCGACCTATTCGAGTGCCAATGGTGCGTCATTCGGGCCGGGTTCGTCCAGCGGACGTGTGGGGCGCGACACCCTGCGCCGTACCCGGGCCGTCATCAAGCGTACGCATTCCGCCGGAGGGGGTGACCACCGCGCGGACCGGACGGTCGTGCGGCTCGGCGGGCAGCGCCTCGACCAGCTCACCGTCGTGCAACGGCACCACGGTCAGGCTCGCCGTGGGCACCCGGGCCAGCGCCCGGTCGTAGGAGCCTCCGCCGCGGCCCAGCCGCCGGCCGTGGTGGTCGACGGCGAGCGCCGGCACGACCACCAGTTCCGCGTCGGAGACGGCGGCCACGCCGAGGCGGGGGCCGACCGGCTCCCGGATGCCCCGGCCGGCGGCGGCCAGCGCGTGCGGACCGGTGTACAGCGCCCAGTCCAGGTCGAGATCCGCGCGAAGCACGGGAAGCAGCAACTCGCCCTCGGCCGGTAACGCCCCGCGCAGCACCTCCGCGAGGTCGGCCCCGCCCGGCTCGGAGCCGACCGGCACGTACGCCGTCATCCGGCGCGGGCGCAGCCGGCGTACCAGGGCGACCAGCTCGGCCTGGACGCGCCGGGCGGCTGCGGCCCGCGCCGTGTCGTCCAGGGTCCGACGGTGGGCGAGTAGCCGTACCCGGGTGTCCCGCTTCGTCACACGGGTCACTTCCGCTTCATCAGAAAAATCTGACACGCAACACTCCTGACGCAACGCCACTCCCACGGTTGCTCTGTGTCAGCATCGCAAGCAACGGAGGCGGAACTTCCGGGGGGACCGAGTGACGCTACGCGGGCGGTTGACGGCAGCCTTCCTCGTGGTGGTGCTCGGCCCGGTCCTGCTCGGTGCGTTCTTCGTCGCCTCCACCGTCACGGCCGTCGACCGCACCCGGTCCACCGAACGCCTCGCCGTGGCGGCGTCCGCGGTGCGTACCTCGGTCGACGCCCTCTGCCAGCAGCTCCGTGCCGCCGCCGACGCGGTCGCCCTCACCGGTGATCCGGCGGTCGTCGCCGGCCAGCTCGTCGGCCGGGGGTTGGCCGCAGCGGTGCTGGTCAGCGACGTGGGTGGACGGGTCACGTACGTCTCGCCGGGCGCGCCGTCGACACCCTGGCGGGACTGCGCCGAGCCGGTCGCCGCGACGTCCGGTCCGGTCCGCGCGCTGGCGGCCCGCGTCGACCGGCGGGACGCGGCCGGCGCCCTGCTGGGCAGTGTGGCCGCCGCGGAGCTCGTCGACCCGGCCTTCGTGGCCCGGCTGGCGGCGGTGAGCGGAGTCGCGGTCACGCTGCTCGACGGCGGCGTGAGCGCCGCCCGGTTCACCCACACCACCGAGTCCCGCGAGGTACGCGACGGGGTGCTGGCCGCCGCCGGCCACAGCACCGGAGAGCAGGTCACCGAAACCACCAAGGGCCGGTACGTGCGGCGGATCGGACCGTCGGTGGGCCAGCCGCTGCCGCTGGTGCTGTCGGTGCCGAGCACCAGGCCGCCGGGGCTGCACGTCACGCTGGCCGGCGTGGTCGTCCTGGCCGGGCTGCTCGCCGTGCTGACCGCGTGGCGGCTGGCCCGGGTGACGACCCGGCCCCTGGCGGAGCTGGCCGGCGCGGTCGACCGGGTGGCGCACGGAGACCTGACCGCCCGGGTGCCGGTGCGCGGCCGGGACGAGCTGGGCCGGCTCGCGGAGGCGTTCAACCGGATGACCCGCGAGACCGGTTCGTACGTCGCGGCGCTCACCAGCAGCCGTGACCAGCTTCGCGGGCACCTCGCGGTGCTCGGCGACACCCTGGCCAGCACCCACGATCTGCAACGCATCCTGCGGGTGATCCTGCACAGCGCCATCGCGGCCACCGGCGCACGGGCCGGCGCGGTGCTGCTGGTGGAGACCGGCGGGGTGCTGGTCGCACAGTGCAGCGAGGGCTTGGACGGACGCTGGCCGGTCCCCGACCCGGACGGCCCGCAGACCCTGCGGGTGCCGGTGGGCGTCGGCGTGGTCGGCGCGGTGGCCGCGACCGGCGAGCCGCAGCGGGGACGCGTGGAACCGACCGAGCCGCCGACCGGTGAGCCGCGCTGCCGCACCTACGTGGCGGTCCCCTTCGCCGCACCGGGCACGACCGGGCTCGGCAGCGGCACGACGACCATCCCGGGGGGCGAGCGGACCATCCCGGGGGGCGAGAGCACCGCCGACGAGGCGGTCTCTCCGGCGGTGGCCCTCGGCGTGCTGGCGCTCTACGACCGGGTGGGCGCGGCCGAGTTCGACGACGACGACCTGGTCACCCTGCGGACCTTCGCCGGGCACGCGGCCGTCGCGGTCGAGAACGTGCGGGTGCACGAGGAGGCCCAGCGGCTCTCCCTCACCGACCCGCTCACCGGGCTGTGGAACTACCGCTACCTGCGCGAGTCGATCCGCCGGGAGGTCGAGCGGGCCAGCCGGTTCGGCCGGATGCTCAGCGTCCTCGCCCTCGACCTGGACCGCTTCAAGGACGTCAACGACACGTACGGGCACGCGGCAGGGGACACCGTGCTGGCGGAGTTCGCCCGGCGGGTACGCGGAGAGATCCGCGAGGTGGACCTGGCGTTCCGGCAGGGCGGGGAGGAGTTCGTGCTGCTCCTGCCGGAGACCGACGCCCGGGGCGCGGCGATCGTCGCGGAGCGGCTGGGCGCGGCGGTACGCGAGACGCCCATCGCCGTCGAGGCGTACGCGGGGCCGATCGTGGTGACCGTGTCGGTCGGTATCGCCGTCTACCCGGATCACGGCAGCACCGGGCGGGAGGTGCTGGAGGCCGCCGACGATGCCCTCTACGTGGCCAAGGCCGCCGGTCGGGACACCTACCGCGTCGCGGAGGTCCGCCCGGACGTGCCGACGCGGGAGATCCCGGTGCCGGCCGGCGCGGTCAGCCCACCCGACGGGCTGCCGAGAGCCGGTCGGCCCGCGCAGGTCCCGCGGGAGCCGGGCGGCCACGCCCGGTCGGAGTCGGCTGCGGGTGTACCCGAATCGAACCGTCCGGGGCCCGCGCACGCGCGGCCGGAACCGGCGGACGGCCCGGTGGACGCCGCGCGAGCCGGCCCGGACGCGGCGCGGCCGGGGCCGGGCGGCGGCGCGTCTTCTGGGCCACACCCGCCGCGGCAGAGCCGTGGCCGATAGTCTCGCGGCATGTCGGAGCACTCAGCGAACCCCTCAGCGACGGTCGCCGCAACCGGCCGTCCCCTGGCGGTCAAGGCCGTCATCCCGGCCGCCGGACTCGCCACCCGCTTCCTGCCGGCCACCAAGGCGGTTCCCAAGGAGCTGCTGCCGGTCGTCGACCGGCCGGTGCTGCAGTACATCGTCGAGGAGGCCGCCCAGGCCGGCATCGGTGACGTGTTGCTGATCACCGGTCGGGGTAAGACGTCGATGGTGGACCACTTCGACCGTCGCCCCGACCTGGAGGCCAGGCTGGAGGAGAAGGGCGACGCCGAGCGGCTGGCGGCCGTGCGCCGGCCCGGTGAGCTGGCCGAGATCTACACCGTCCGGCAGCCGGAGCAGCTCGGGCTCGGGCACGCGATCGGGTACGCCGAGGCCCACGTCGGTGACCAGCCCTTCGCGGTGCTGCTCGGGGACGAGTTCGTGAAGCCGTCCGAGCCGCTGCTGCCGGCCATGCTGGAGTTGCAGGCCCGCACCGGCGGCGTGGTGCTCGCCTTCTTCGAGGTCGACCCGGCCGACACCAAGCGGTACGGCATCGCCTCGGTCGAGCCCGCCGAGGGCGACCTCACCGACATCGGCGAGGTTGTCAAGGTGACCGGCATGGTGGAGAAGCCGCAGCCGGAGGACGCGCCGAGCAACCTGGCCGTGCTGGGCCGGTACGTGCTGCCCGGCACGATCTTCGACGCGATCCGGCGGACCAAGCCGGGCAGCGGGGGCGAGATCCAGCTGACCGACGCGATGGAGTTGCTGCGCACCGAGGGCACCCCGGTGCACGCGATCGTCTACCGGGGCACCCGCTACGACACCGGTATGCCGCTGGGCTATCTCCAGACGGTCGTGCAGATCGCCGCCGAACGCGAGGACCTCGGCACCGAGTTCCGCGCCTGGCTGGCCGACTTCGTCAAGGCCGACGCGGCAGGCGGATCTGGTACATGACCGCGACGGCCGACGCCGAGGCGGCCGCGAACGAGTTGACGCCGCTCGCCGACTACCTGGGCAGCGTGCTGCGCAGGTTGCGTGCGCTGCCGCCACTCGACCTCGACCTCACCCAGGCGCACGGCAACGTCCTCGCCGAGGACGTTGCCGCGCCGCACGCCTTCCCGGCCTTCGACCAGGCGGCCGTGGACGGCTACGCCGCGCGCTGGGAGGACATTTCCGGAGGGGGCCGGGGCCCGAGCTACGTCCCGGCCCCCTCCGGCACGCCCGGCGGGCGGAGCATCCGGCTCAACGTGGTCGGCGACCTGGGCGCGGCGAGCTGGCGGCCGGTGCGGCTCACCCCGGGCGCGTGCTTCTCGGTGGCCGCCGGGGCGCCCCTGCCGATCGCCGCGGACGTGGTGGTCCCGGTGGAGTGGACCGACCAGGGCATGGCCGCCGTCGAGATCTTCCGCACCCCCAAGCGGGGGTACGGCGTCCGCCGCGCCGGTGAGGAGCTGCCCGCCGGCACCCTGCTCGCCCGCGCCGGCACGTACGTCTCCCCGGCCCTCGTCGCCGTGTTCGCGGCCACCGGCATCGGCCATGTAGTGGTCCGGCCCAGCCCCCGGGTGGTCATCGTGGCCACCGGGGACGAGCTGGTCGACGTGGGCCGGGGCAGCCAGCCCGGTCAGGTGGTGGACGCCAACTCGCACGCGCTGACCGCCGCCGCGGCCGAGGTGGGCGCGCTGGCGTACCGGGTGGGCATCTGCGACGACGACCCGGAAGGGCTGCGTGGCCTGCTGGAGGACCAGACCCTGCGGGCCGATCTGATCATCACCACCGGCGGGACCGGCACCGGCCCCGGTGACATGGTCCGGCGGATCCTGTCCCGTCGCGAGGGTGGCCGGGCCGGGCCGGTGGCCTTCACCGACGTGGCGCTCTATCCCGGCACCGCTCTCGGGTTCGGCACGGTCGGAGCCGAGGAGGTGCCGGTGGTCTGCCTACCCGGCGATCCGGGCGCCGCGCTGATCGGCTTCGAGGTGCTGGCTCGGCCGGCGATCCAACTGCTCGCCGGCGCGGAGCCGGTGTTCCGTCCCAGCGTCCGGGCACACCTGCTGGAGACCGTGTCCTCACCCGGCGGGCTGCGCGAGTTCCGGCCCGCGCACGTCGCCGAGCGACGCGGCGGCGGTTACACCGTGCAACCGCTGCGTGGGGGGCCGTTCACCCTCTCCGGCCTGGCCGAGGCGAACGGGCTCCTGGTGCTCGGCGAGCGGGTCACCAGCGCCGCCGCCGGCTCCACCGTGGACGTCCTACTGCTGGACCGCCGTCGGTGAGATCCCCCGGACGGGATGTCGGGGGTCCACTTGCGCGCGAACCGGTCCCGCGCGGGAGACTGTGTGGGTGAGCCTCTTCGGACCGGTCCGTGCGCCCGGCTGGCCGGCGGTGCTGGTCGACGGGCCGGTGCTGTTGCGCCCGTACCGGCGCTCCGACGCGGCGGCGTGGTCGCAGGTACGCCGGGCCAACCAGGCCTGGCTGGCGCCCTGGGAGTCGTCGCTGCCGGGCGGTTGGGATGAGCTGAACTCGCCGGCCGCGTTCCGGTGGGTGCACCGCGACCAGCGGCGCTCGGCCCGCGAGGGCGAGGGGATGCCCTTCGCGGTCTGCCTGCGTGAGGCCGACCGGGATCGGCTGGTCGGGCACCTCAACGTCGGCAGCATCGTGCGCCGCGCCTTCTGCTCCGGTTACGTCGGCTACTGGGTGGACGCCCGGGTGGCCGGGCAGGGTGTGATCCCGACCGCGCTCGCGCTCGCCGTCGACCACGCGTTCGGCCCGGGTGGACTCCATCGGATCGAGGTCAACATCCGGCCGGAGAACCGTCCGTCGCGGCGGGTGGTGGAGAAGCTGGGCTTCCGCGAGGAGTCGTACCACGTGCGCTACATGCACATCGACGGCGCGTGGCGTGACCACATCGGATACGCGATGACGAGCGAGGAGGTCGCCGCCGAAGGCGGTCTGCTGGCCCGCTGGCACCGGATCCGTGCGACCGCGCGGTAACGACTGTCCCACGCACGGGATCGGCGCGGCGCTGCGGTATCCCGGTCGGTTCACCGTAACCTCAAGTAACTGCAAGCTGCGGCAAGCGCTCACCGCCCGGATGATCCACGCGCTCAGGCGTGATCGGTGGAAGATCCTGCGGTCGGGGAGCGGTTGCTCCGAATTCGGTGACGGGAGGGGTGAGGGTGCCGACCTCGGTGCTCCTCGCCGTCCTCGCCGCCGCCGGCCTGCTCGCCCTGGCTCCGGCGCTGGTTCGCCGGTACGACGCCACCGAGCGGCTGGTGGCGGAGCGGGCGCAGTCGACGGCGCGGGTGCTCCAGCGCCGTCGGCGGCGTCGCACTGTGCCGGGACGGCAGCCCCTCCACCCGCCGCGCTCGCTTGTCGTAACGCTCAGCGAAGACGCGACTACGGGGAAGTTGGCCGTTCCGGTCTCCGCGCCCCCGGCGGGCCGTCGCTCCGGCCGGCTGCGCGCCGTACCGCCGGCTCCGAAGCGTCCCCGCCGTCGTCCACCGCGTCGGCAGCACACTCCCGCCGTGTATCGGCGACGCCGCGTGCTCGCCGCGCTGCTGCTGCTCAACGTCGTCGAGCTGATCGGCGTGCTGTTCGTCAGCCCCGGCTTCTGGATCGGCTTCTCGGTCACCTTCATGCTGCTGGCCGTGTACGTCGTACACCTGCGCAGGCGAGCCCTCGCCGCTCGCCGCCGGCGTCGCGCCCGGGCCCGGGAGGCGGCGTGGTTGGCCGCCCGCCAGGCCGAGGTCCGCCGCGAGCAGGCCCGTCGCGCGGCGGCCCGCCGGGAGGCGCAGCGTCGTCTGGCGGCCCAACGCGAGGGGGTACGCCGAGCCGCCATGGGCCTCGACCGCCCTGCGGACCTGCCGGCGGCGGTCAACGGCGGCTCGGTCTCGTACCGTCGCTCGGGTGGCCTGCGCGGCCGCCCCTACGAGGCCGGCCGCGGCGCCTGACCGATTCGCGCCCGGCGCCTGGCCCTCGTCCGCGGCGCGCTTGATCAACTCGGCTTCCGGCAAGGCGTGCTGTCCGGGCGTCCGGGATGCCCCGGTTTCCTGGACGTCGAGTGGATCTCGGGGCCGGCGGGGCGGCACACCGGGGGTGGATTCGCAGTGGAGGCGGGCGACCTGTTAGCCTTGCTGCCGGCCCGCCCGGTGAAAGCCGGGTGGGACCGAAGTCGGTTCGCCGGCGGGGGGCTGTGGCGCAGACTGGTAGCGCACCTCGTTCGCATCGAGGGGGTCAGGGGTTCAAATCCCCTCAGCTCCACCCATACCATCAACGGCCAGCGGAAACGCTGGCCGTTGATCATTTGGCACAGATCCGGCACAACTTAGCCCGGAAGCGCCGACCCCGAGCGGTTGCCCGCAGCCTCCCGAAGCGCCGTGCTGACGATGTTGCGGCGACGGTTCTTCTTCGGCCACCAGTGCACGTATGTCTCCAACGTGATGCGCAGGCTGGAGTGCCGTAGGGCGTTCTGCACGTCGGTCGGATCGGCACCCGAGGTGATCAGCCGAGTCGCGTAGTAGTGCCGCAGAGAGTGGAACGTGCCTTCGTCAGGCCATCCCGCCGCCTTGCGCCAGCCCCGCCACAGATCTGACCAACGCTGATCATGAATCGGCTTGCCCTGCTCGTCGGTGAACAGCAGCGGGACCGCCCGACGCTTCGCCTGCTTCCCCGGGTCGGGAGTCCCCGCAGTGATGTCGGGCAGCTCCACCGCCACCGGCGGGTACTTGCGGACGTGCTCCGCGAGCACCAGCGCCACATGGTCGTCCAGGTCGATGTCACCGACCGAACCCGCTTTCGGCGGGGCGAGGTAGAACCCGCCGTACTCGTTCTTGTGAAAGCGGAGCTGCTGAACCACGTGCAGTTCCTGGCGAGGCCGGTCGACGCATCGCACGCCGTCCTCCAGGCCCAGGACTTCACCGAGGCGCAGCCCTTCACCCGCGCCACACCAGATGGCCGCCTGGTAGCGGTCGGGCACGGCGTCGACCAGGGCGAGCATGTCGTCATCGGTCGGCACCCACTTCGGAGCCCGCGAAAAGCCTCGCAGGATCGCCGACAGCCGCACCGCCTTGCACGGGTTGTCGGAGATCACCCGGTCCGCGACGGCCGCATTCATGACGGCGTTGAACAGGTCGAAGTACGTCTTCACCGAGGACTGCGCCACGTTGTTCCGCAGCAGCAGCGCCACCCATTCGAGGACGTCTGTGACCGTGATCGCCCGCATCTGCCGCTTGCCAACATGCGGGTAGAGGTGATGTCGCAGACGCGATTCTGTGTGGCGCTGGTAGTCGAGGGCTTGCCCGATCTGCCGCGAGAGCCGCCACCGCTCTCCGTACTCGCGGAAGGTCACCTGACGCTCAGCCTGGTCGACCTTGGTCTCTTCCGCGATACCGGCCCGTGCTGCAACATCGAAGGCTTCCGCGTCCACCTTGCGCTCAAACATCTTCTCCCGGGACTCGCCAGCGGCGTCGGTGTAGCGCACCCGCCAACGTTTGCCCCGACCGTGCCGCTTGGAGGGGAGCCGTTTCTTGTCCGGCCCCCGCTTGGTGAGGTACCACAGGTCATCAATGGGCATGTCAGGCCGCCTTATCAGTGAACCAGGCCCGCACGTCGGCGGGGTCGTAGCGCAGGTGCCGACCAACGCGAGACGCGCGGGGGCCGATGCGGCGGTGACGCCATTGGTAGAGGGTGCCGACGGGAACGCCAAGGAACGCCGACACGTCGGTGACGCTCCAAAGCCGTTCGATGGTGGCGGGGGTGGTCATCGGGGTTCCTTTCTGGCTTGCTGTCGTGCGGCTCGAATGCGATCACCGATGGCGGTGGCGAGTTCGAGTTGTTCGGGGGTGTCGTAGCCGATGCCGAGGATTTGCCAGTCGTTGACGACCAGGACATCGGTGTCTTCGGGCAGACCGGCGTCGGTAAGCGCCGTGTGGATCTGGTGGGTTCGGCGTACCGCGCGGAGGTTTTTGAAGGTCGTGGAGTAGATCCGCGACTTGGTGAGGAAGTGGCCTCGGAAGCCGAGCATGTGCGCCCAGTGGCGCAGTTTGAGATCGGCGTATTGGTCGAGTCCGCCGAGGTCCCACGAGGTTTGGATCATTGCGCGGTGGTGCGCGGAGACCTGTAGCCGGTCGATGTGTATCTGTGAGCGGATGCGCCGGTCTCCGGTCTCGGTAGCGCCGGTGCCCTTGGTGGCGTACTTGGCGATGTAGCCGGCGAGCCGGGTGTCCGCCACGGCCTGGTCCCCGTCGTCGTCTCCGTCATCGATGTCGACATCGGTAGCGGTGATGTCCTTGACGTCGACCTGTGCGCCCCAGCCCAGGAGTAGCGCGGTTGTGTCGGGTCGGGTGGTGTCCAGCTCGACGGACGAAGCCGCGGAACGCACCGCGTCAGCCAGAACGTCGGCGGTGAGCCACGTCGGGGGCGCGGAGTCCGGTCCGGTGGGGCCGTCGGCGCGGATGACGGCGTGGAAGTGGACCAGGCCGCGCCGCTGGTATTCGGCGACTTTGGCGTAGGAGATCCGCAGGTGTGCCCCGGATGCGCGGACGGTGAGTCCGCCAGCGGCGGCGACGGCGCGGCGTAGGGCGATGGTGAAGCGGTGCCAGAGTTGGCCACTGTGCGCCTGCCACAGCACCGCGCCCGTGTAGTCATAGGTGCTCGGGTCGACTGGGCTACCCAGCGACGGGTGCCCTTCGGGGTGCCAGCGTCCGCAGGAGCACGGCCGCTTGCCGGGCCGGTTGTGCACCGCACCGAACGACGGGGCGGTGAGCGTGACGAATAGCCGCGTCGATCGGGCCACGGTGGTGGGGACGCCTTTGCCGCCGGACATGCCCGCGTGTATGAGGTGCCAGGCGTCAGCGGCGTACCGGTCGGCGCAGGACGGGCACACGGCCGCGCGGCGGGTGCCGCAGGACGCCCACACCTTGCCCTGCCGAGAGGCGATCAGGTCACCGCTGCCGGTGTGGCGGACCTCGAACTTGCCGAGCAGGCGTACCGGTTGCAGGCAGCCTGCGACGCTTTCGACGCCGGCGCGCCATTGCTTGTAGGCCGGCGAGCGCATCCATTGGGCTAGCGCCGCTTCACCGTCGTACGCCGGGCGGGGTGGTGTTGCCATGGGGATCTCCTCTATGGACGGACCTGCCGTGCCCCAGCACGTAGGGCACGGCAGGTCAGAGCGAGCGAGAGAAGGTGCGCAGATCAGTGCGTGTAGCCGTTGGCCGTGGCCGGGGTGAACCGGTTAGCGACCTTCGCCGCGATCGACGCTGGTAGTCGGGTGGCCTGTTGGATGTCGACGGCGGTGATCGGGCGGTCCAGGTCCGCGACGAGTCGCCGGATCTGGGCCTGCATCCCGGGCGGAATGCCCAAGCCGTCCAGGGCCGGAGGCTCCGCTACCGCGTCACTGGTCGGCTCCACCCGGAAGACC
The DNA here is from genome assembly GCF_049841635.1 of Micromonospora sp. DT44. NCBI lineage: Bacteria > Bacillati > Actinomycetota > Actinomycetes > Micromonosporales > Micromonosporaceae > Micromonospora > Micromonospora sp. DT44. The sequence continues at coordinate 51,346 of NZ_JBNCKS010000044.1, forward strand.
GGGATCGAGACCGGAACCTCCACCGGAGCGGGCGCCGGAGTGGCGGGTTCCGCGACGGCGGCCGGCACGGTCACCGGAGCCGGAGCCGGAGCCGGAGCCGGAGCCGGAGCCGGGACGGGGGCCGGGGCCGGGGTGTTCGTGAGGTTGATGGCCCGGCGTGCTTGGGTGCAGCGGGCTTGCACGATCGGCATGACTTCGGCCAGGAAGAAGACCAGGACCGGCACCATGATGTGTGCGGCGAGCATTCCGGGGCTGATTCCGCCCTCACGCGGCCAGAGCGCTGGCACGACGTTCATGACGAGGGTGGAGCCGAGCAGGAACCGCTTGAGCCAGTCGACCGCCTTGGAGTCGATGCCGATGTCTCGGGCGATCATCGCGGCTTCCCATCGCAGGATCGTGATGAGGATGCCGACGAGGCATGGTTCGACGCCCCAGCAGCCCCACCACACCGGATCGGCCGGGGTGAGGTCCCCGGCGAGGAAGTCCTGGACGCCGGTCGTGGTGAACGCCGATCCGACGGCGAGGAACAGCCACAGGCAGCGGGTGACGCTTTGGCGTAGCCGTTCGATGTCCACGATGTCGAGCGCGGAATCCTTCTCCAGCTCGTGAAGCTGCCGGGCAACGTCGAGACGCTTGCTCAGCTTGCGAACCGGGCGGGGCTGCTTCGCCGGTTGCTTGTCGGTGTCGGGGTTGTTCACCTCGATCACCGGCCCGCGGTGGTGAGTTCGGTGTGGGGCCAGCCGGCGACCCGCACCAGCTCGCGGATGTCGGAGTCATCGCAGTACGCCGCCCGCACCCGCAGAGGGGTCCGTGACCGTTGCTTGACCACGAACCCGATACCGGCCGTGCTCGGGTGGTTCGGGATCTCGTCGGCCAGCGCGCCCCGGCGTCGCATGTCGTCACCGAGAACCATGTCGACGTGTCCGGCCGACGTGGTCCGCAGGCACACCCGCAGGGAGAACAGGTCCCGCTGCGGGATGACGTCCTTGGTGGGTTCTTGAAGCGCGCCGATGACGCTGCCGCCCAGGGCGCGAGCCTGCGACAGGATCAGCGGCAACACCGCCTGGACGCCCTTGGTCAGCGACCGGTCGCCGTAGCCGGTCACCGCCCCCAACTCATCGATCACCAGCAGATCCAGAGGCGTTTCGCGGGACAGCTCGAACGTGCGCCGGCCCTGCTCCGCCAACGTCTTCTTACGGTCCTGCATCGTGGCCCAGTAGTTCTGGACGACCTCCACGATGTCGCCGTCCGTCTCGGCGTAGCGGTACGACACCGGACGCAGCGCGTTCAACTCGGTGCCCTTGGGGTTGACCACGTGCACCCGCACCAGGCCGTCACGGATCAGCGGCGCGCACGCCCGCAACGCCATCCACGTCACCGAGTTCTTACCCGACCCCGTACCACCATTGACCAGCCAGTGTTGACCGATCAGCGGAGCGATCCAGTCGGTACCGTGCTCGGTCTCACCCAGGTACACGTTCGCCAGGCTCACCGCGTCAGCGTCGCCAGGCACGTCCGGCGGAACGATGACCTGAGTGAACGGCTCGGACCGCTGCACGATCAGCGCGATCACCTGCGGGCGGACCCGTTCGATACCCACCCGCTCAGCCTTCAGAGCAACCGCCAGGGCTTCGGCCGCTTCCTCCCACTGCTTCGGGGTCTGACCCAGCAGCAGCCGTACGTACACCGTCTCCGTCGACGGCGAGTGCGACCGGATGCGGATGATCCGGGGGACATTGACCGCCCCGGTCACTCGGTGCACCGTCACCAGGTTGCATGCCTCAGTGACCCGGCCCCACCACGAACCGAGGTACGCCCGCGACAGCCACCGCCGACGCATGGCCCGCAGTTGAGGGGCCGCCAGCGTCGACCAGGAGTCCGGGTGACCCCGGTACCAGCCCACACCCGCAGCGATCACACCCGCCGCGACACCACCCGTGGTCACCGGCCCGAGCTGCGCCACACCAGCAGCGACAGCCGCCGGAGCAGCAACGAAGCCCGGGTGCCGCGCTGCCCAACCCGCGACCTTCCACTCCCACCCCTGAGTACGCTTAGCCATCTCCCGCACCTACCTTCACCAGTTCTTACGCAATTAAGTCGGATCTGTTTTGGGGTAAAAGGAAGGCCCGGATCGGATTACCAATCCGGGCCTTCCCGTAGAGCAATTCCTGTCAGCGCACCGCGGCGAGCATCTTCTTCGCGAGATTCGTGGACTGCTTCGCCTTCTCCGTCTCGTCCATCCACGGCGCGGCCTCTTCGAGCAGAATCAACAGCACCGCGACCGCCCGACGAAGATCGTCGTAATGCCGCATGTACCGAGCCCGCTCCGGCATCCCCTTCATCGAAGACCGCATCAGCCGCATCGCCTGATCGATAGCGTCGTACGTGTCACTAACCCGGTACGACATCAGCCCACCTTCCACGGCTTCGAGACCAGATCAGCCTCATACGTCTTCACCCGCGTGTGAAACGCCCGCAGCGCCTCTACCGCCTGCTTCTGCGCGTCCTCCAGGTCTTCCACCCGGGCCGCGAACTGGTACAACGTCCCCGGTGGCGGCTCACACGCGCTGATCAGGCTCTTAGCGCCGTCCAGCAGCATCGACAGCCCCTGAACGTTGCCCATCAGCGCCTCATACCGAGACCTACCAGTCCACGACTTCACGAACTCCGGCGTCAAACTCATACCTCTCCCCTTCCCGGTCTATCCGCCATTCGGTGACCACCACCCACCCCCGGACCCATCTCCGAAGGGCGGATAGAGCACACCGACCAGCGATCACTCCCGACCGGACAACCGCCACACCCGACGCCACCGACGCATCTCACGACGAATAAGACCAACGTTCAAAGCAATCGACAGCAACAGCAAGCCGCTAAGAATCAACTCAAAGTCCGACACAATAACCTCCCTCCCGAAACATCAGAATGCGAATAGCAAACATTGGGCCTGTTTTAGGCAAGGTTATAGCCACTGTGTAATTCTCAAAGAACGAGCAGTCAAGGATGTAGCCCAGACGCAGGCCGCATTGCCTTGCCAAAGTGCCCCGACCCGACTCGAACGGGTCACCCACCAGAAAGGGGCGGGGCGAAAGTCCCTACCTCAGGCCGCCTTGAGGCTCTGCGCCTTCCACGTCAAGCCACTACGACCATCGCGCTCCCAATGCGACACCGTCGCCCCGATCAGCTCCACGAGGTCGCCCTCCTCGACCCCCTGCGGGTTGACCGAGAGAGTGATCTTCAGTTCCTCGCCCTTGCCCCGGTAGCCGTCATCGGTCGCGAGAGGCTTCGCGAACACCCCGACCACGTACAGCGGGTCATCAGTCCCGTAAGCGGTAAGGACCTTGCCCTCCTGATCCATCTTGATCGCCGGTTCCTCGACCACCCGCAGCTTGAAGCCCGCCATGTTCACCGGAATGTTCCGCATCTCGCCTCGTTCTCCTTCGGCTTGTCCTGTTGTCCTCGCGTGTCTCTTCGGCTTCAGGCGGGCACTAAGTCCACGCCCGCACCGCCCGATGTAACAGAGCGGAGCAGCTTGGATCAGAGCGTAACAGGTTGAATCAGTGTGGGTCAACAGATACACTCTGATTCATGTTCATGCCGCCTGAGCTGCGCGAACTCGATGAGCAGGCCGGCGGAGAGCGCCCTCGCCGCTAGGCGACCAGTTGCTAAGCAAGGAGTCCGATGACGGCCCAGTCAGACCCGCAGGACGTGCTACAGAGGGGGACGAGCGCTCTCGTCATCGCGCAGGCCATCCGGAACGACATCCAGGCCGGCCGGTTCGCGCACGGGCGGCAGCTGCCCGGCACCAGGGCGCTCGCTGACTCTTGGAAGACCAGCGTTGCCACCATCAATCGGGCGATGTCGATTCTCGCTGACGAAGGGTTGGTCATCAACCGTGCGCGGTCCAGCCGAATCGTCAACAACCCCGAGGGGGCCGCAAGTAAGGCGGGATCTCGGGTAATCCTCATCGGGGGTTACGCAGGTTCGGGTAAGACCGAGCTTGGGCGCATCATTGCCAGGGAAGCTGGATGGGCGATCCTCGACAAGGACACGACCACGCGGCCAGTAGTTGAAGCCGCGCTTGAGCGCCTGGGGCAGTCCCCTCATGATCGGGAGTCGGAGACCTATCTGACAGTCATTAGGCCGGCTGAATACGAAGCTCTACTTGCCGCCATGACCGAGAACTTGCAATGTGGCTCATCAGTAATTGTGACAGCGCCCTTCATTGCGGAGCTTCAAGATAAAGCGTGGTGTGATCGATTGGCGGCTACCGTTGCCGCCCACAATGGCAAGCTCCAAGTCGTCTGGGTGCGCTGTGACGCTGAGACTATGCAGATGTATATCCGGCGTCGCGGGGCCGCCCGGGATGACTACAAGCTCGGAAATTGGGCGGAATACGTCAGTCGCCTCGATCTCGCTTTTGAGCCCAAGATCTCACATGCAATAGTTGACAATTCCGCAGGGGCTAAGCCACTGCAAGAGCAGGCAGCGGAGCTACTTAGTGAGCTGGCGCAGTCGTGAGGGATGGCCTGATTCTCTACGGCGCTCCAGCCACCGGGAAGGACACGCTCACCACTGAGCTTGTCCGCAGTGAGCCCCTGTTCGAGCACTTCATGCGACTCAAGGCCGGCAGTGGAAGGACTAGCGGCTATCGGATGATCAGCCAAGAGCAAGCCGAGTCTCTGCGCCAGAATCCGTCAATGATTCTATGGGAGAACAGTCGATACGACTCGACGTATTTCGTTGATCGCCCAGGAGTCGAGCGAATTTGGAAGTCAGGCCGCGTCCCAATTATTCACCTTGGCCAGGTCGAAGCTGTTGAGGCGATAGTCGATGACTCTGCGCTAGAAGCGCGCTGGACGGTGGTAGAGCTGCATTGCCCGCCGGCCATACTCTATGACCGCATTCGGTCTCGACGGACAGGAGACGACGCCCAGCGGTTCGCGGCGGTTGAGCAAACGGCTCGCCTTCCGTATGCAGACATCAGAATCGACACCGGCTCTGTCTCGGTGGCCGAAGCTGCGAGAACGATTGTCCGGCACCTACGACGCGTTTCTTAACCGTGTGCGAGCCGCCCATCTCGCCGGAGCGAACGGCTGGAGCATGGTGTGTGTTCAGACTTTCTTTACTTGGTCAAGGGCGGGCCTTCGGCCCGCCGCCGTGTCGCGCCGGGGCGCGCGTGCGGCCTGGCGGCCGGTCACGCCCCGGCGCACACGGCGCGGTGGGGGGAAGTCATGGATACGGCTGCGAGGCGAGTCAGGTCGGCAGCGATGGCCGCCAGGAGCACGCGCAGTTCTGGTACCGAGAGGCGTGGTCACCCAGTTGCCGACTTGCGGTGACCGCTCAGTCTGGCAGGGATGCCGCCGCGACCGTCGTGGTCGTCATTCGGTGGCTGGGCTTGTTCGAGGTGGGATTGCCGAGGGGTTGACCGGGAGCGGGCGGCTCACGCGCCAGGTGAGGCTGCGGGCTATTGTGCGTCGGGTGATCTTGGGGGAGGAACCGCGACGCCGCCGACCGCGACGCTGGGTGATCTATCTGGCGATCGGGCTAGCTCTATGCCTAGGAGGTCCGGCTATCGGTGGTGTGAGCTGGGTTGCCCTGAAGACAGCGGGGGCCGACAAGGGGCAGCCTGCACCAGATGCTGCGGCGAACGTCTTCATGCTGGCGCTGTCGTCCGGCGAGGAAATCGGGCTACGAGCAGTGTTAGCACCGGACCGGCGAGACGAACTGCTCGACGAGTGGCGCGGCATCCGGCGCGACATCACGCGGAGCGATCCGCAGCCATCAAAGCTCAACGCAGGTGTGTTCAACGTCGAGGAGCCGGGCGACGACCGAGCCAAAGTCGCCACCCCCGTGCACGCGGTGTGGTGGGGAGACGACGGCATATCCATGACCGGTGCCAAGCATCTGTGGCGCTTCGAAACACGCCGCGACGGTGGAGGGTGGCGGGTCTGGAGTGTGGACCCGTACCCGTGGTGTGGTGGCCACGTTCGCGCCGATGCCTGTCGGTGAGTGCGTGCCTCCGGCGGGGGCCTCGGGCTCCGGGATGGCAAGGGGTGACCAGGAGCCGCAGTGGGAGAGCGGTTGAGGGGAGTCATCCCGTCACCGTCGTCCCAGGCGAAGCCGAGCAGATCCGCCCTCCTGGTCCAAGGTCGTTCAGTCGTGGAGTGCTCCACCTTGGCCCAGGAGGGCGGACCCGCTCCACGGTGTGTGGGACGACGGTGACGGGATGGCAGAGCCAGAGCAGGGGTGCTACGTCGATCGCTCGGCGGGGTGGAGGCCGGCTAGCTGAACGAAGATCTCCCGCTTATCGACGGCGTTGCCCCGGGCGTCGAGCTGGTATCCCGTCAGCCACGCCCAGCCCCGATAGGTCGGCTTTGGGCATACCGAGATCACCCGGAACATGAACGGCTGCCTCAGGAACTGCACCGAGGCTGCACGGTCAATCCATAATTCCTCGCCAGGTTTGGGCGAGCGGGGCTGCGGCCTGGCCCACGCGCTGCCCTGCTTGTCGGCAGGCATGAAGGCCCCTTCCTGCTCGAAGGTTGCCCTGCCCGGCCGAGGCGAAGGAGCCCAGCCGGGCAGGGGCACCGCCGCACCGGGGCGAGATGTCTCTACGGCCAGCACAGCGGGTTATCCGCACCGTACCAATCGTGGTCTACCTACGTCTAGCTACGTAGAAGGTCGAAGGCGCAAGTGTGGAGACTTCTAGCGTCAGGCGTATGGAGTTCGACCCGGACGCGCACATCGACCACGGCGCACCGCTGCCGCCCTACCGCCAACTGGCCGGCATCCTCGCGGCCCGGGTCCAGCGCGGAGACTGGCAACCCAACCGGGCGATCCCGTCGGAGGCTCACCTGGTGCAGGAGTACGGCGTCGCCCGCGCGACCGTACGACGCTCGATCGCCGTGCTGGTTGATCAGGGCGTGCTGTTCGTGGTCCCGCAACGAGGCACGTTCGTCAAGCCCGAAGGCCAATAACCTTCGATGCCCAGTGCATGATCATCGGGCACAGAACCGGCACAACTGAGCCCGCAAAGCCGTGTAAAACGTCGAGAGGCGCTGAGGACTCCAGCCCTGTTCAGAGGCCAGATCTGCCCGATTGCGGATGGTCTCTACCCGGCCCACGGCGTTTGGGGTTCAAATCCCCTCAGCTCCACCCAGAAACAGCAGGTCAAGGGCGAGTTTCCGGAAGACGGAGAACCCGCCCTTGATCATTTGTCAGCGCCTCGTCAGCAGGACGGAGCCCCAGTCCGCGGCACAGGGCGGCAGAAGTCAAGCCGAACGGTTGAGTTCGACGGCGCGGTGACCCAGCACGTGAGCGTGCAGTGGATCTGTGACACCGCGATGCGCGTCGCGGTCCGTTCTGTTTTGCGGGGTCCGCCAGGCGGTGGTGCGCGTTGTGTCGGCGGACACACGGTCGTGGAATCCAAATGGACCCACAGCCACGACGGTGTCTGCAGGCTCCGAGCGAACTTGCCAGGTCCCGTTTGCCTGAACAATCGGACTTCTTCAGCGTGGGATCGCTGGCGGGGTGCCGATCCTGGGATCCTCGTTCGCCCCGTGAAAGCGAATGCACGTGTCAGCTTCCACGCGGGCGGGCGCTCACGGCGGGTTTCCTCTCAGGAGGCGTCCGCGCTAATCGGCGCCGACGTGGACCGCACCCGGGGCGTACTGGCGCACCTCGACGTTATTAGGTGGCGTCTGGGTTGCCCTGTGGAAGTCCGCGAATCCGCCGAGGCGGGTCCGCCGCAGTGGAGCCGATCGTCGCGCAGCCCAGTTGGGCTATTCGGCAAGAGCTCCAGGGTCGTCGGCAGAGCGGATCTGCTCAGACGCTTCGAGCAGCGCTCAGACGCTTCGAGCAGCGCGGCGATGTCCGCGGGATGGCAGATTCGGCCAGCCGGCTGCGTTTTGTGGCGGATCACGTGTCGCACGCCCTCAACGGTGACTCCGTCCATAAGCCATCGATTCACCGCGAACCGGCTGACTGGGCGGTGTGGGGTACTGAACAGCTGGACGACTTCGGCGACGGTCAACCACGCGGCGTCGTTGTCGGAACCGAGCGCCAAGCGGCTACGTAGGTCTCCGCCACCGCTCATCGTTGCCCCTTGAATGCCTCGCGTGTGTGCCGATCTTAGCGGTCTCTTCGCGTGTCGCGATGGCCGGCGGTTCGGCAGGTGGACTCACAAGCTGGTACGAAGCGGCGTCGGCCGGTCGACGGCAAGACGCTCCCAATATCTCGTCCTCATGCAGTCCTACACATCGGCTTCGAGGGACGGACGACACCCACCAGCACAGCCCGCCAGCGCCGAAACCGCCTCGGGTCGGCAAGCCGCATACCCTTTACGACTGACCATGCCGCTTAAGGACCAGAAGGCGTTACAGGAGGCAGGATCATGGGCCCGGACTTCACAGGCGCCGTCAATCTCGGCCTCGACCACGGAATGTGGCGACCCCGCAACTGGCAGGACATCGTGAGCGCCGCAGCTGGCGGGCTGCTCGACGAATCGCGGTGGGTTGACCTCAAGCGGGAACTCAAGGCCGGACGACCTGGCAACAACGACCTTGCGATGGGTCTGTGGATCTAAAGGTGTTTCCGGCCTGACCTGCCGGGCGTTGTGCCTGGTGAGGAGGGTGCTGTGATGACCGCGACACTGAATGACCAGACCGGACGGAAGAAGCGGCCCGAGCCGTCGGCGGAGGCGAAGGCCGCCGCCGAGCTGGTCCGGGCTGCGAGGGAACAAGGGCTGTCCCTGACGGGCCCGGATGGGCTGCTCAGGCAGTTGACCAAGACGGTCTTGGAGACCGCGTTGAACGAGGAGATGACTGAGCACCTCGGCTATGAGAAGCACGACCAGGGCGGCGGCGGGTCGGGCAGTGTCCGCAACGGCAGCCGGGCGAAGACGGTGCTGACCGACAGCACCGGGCCGGTGCGGATCGACGTGCCGCGGGAGCGGGCCGGCACCTTCGAGCCGCAGATCGTGCGTAAGCGGCAGCGCCGGTTGTCGGGGGTCGACGAGGTCGTGTTGTCGTTGTATGCCAAGGGTTTGACGACCGGGGAGATCAGCGCTCACTTCGCCGAGATTTACGGCGCCTCGGTCAGTAAGGAGACGATTT